>CAMYLL010000246.1 GCA_947259235.1 uncultured Pseudodesulfovibrio sp.
GGATACGGTCATCAAGCTCGCGAGCAACGAGAACCCCCTGGGCGTCTCGCCTCTGGTGCAGAAGGTTCTCGCCCGCAACGCGGCGCGCACCTTCCGCTATCCCGAGAACCACTCGCCACGGCTGGCGGCGGAGATAAGCCGGGCCGTCGGCGTGCCCGCGCAGTCCATCATCGTGGGCAACGGGTCGGACGAGATCATCGACATGCTCTTTCGCATCCGGGCCGTCCCCGGCAAGAGCAACGTGGTCTGCTACGAACACTGCTTCTCCATGTACCGCATGTGCGCCAAGCTGACCGGGGTCGAGTACCGCGAGGTCACCCGGGGTGACGACTTCGCCCTGCCGCTGGACAAGATGGCCGAGGCCGCGGACGAGAACACCATCATGGTCTTCGTCACCAGCCCGGACAACCCCACGGGCCAGGCCGCCAGCGTGGAGGACCTCTCGGTGCTGGCTGGCGTGCTGCCCGAGGACTGCCTGCTGGTGGTGGACGAGGCGTACATAGACTTTGTCTGGCCGCCCGAGTCCTATACCCCGGTCCAGGCCTACGACAAGTTCGACAACCTGGTGGTGCTGCGCACCTTTTCCAAGGCCTATGGGCTGGCCGGGCTGCGCGTGGGCTACGGCATCATGCCCCCGAGCATCGCCGGATACATGAAGAACTCCCGCATCCCGTTCACGGTCAACCTGCTGGCAGAGGAGGCCGCCGTTGCCGCCCTGGGCGACGAGACCTTCTACAACGAGACCCTGTCGGTGGTCATGCGCGGGCGCGACTATTTCATGAAAGAGCTGCCGCGCATCGGCTGCACGGTCTGGCCCAGCCAGGCCAACTTCGTCATGTTCGAGCCGCCGAGGCCCGCACAGGCGGTGTTCAAGGCGCTGCTCAAGCGGGGCATCATCGTCCGTCCCCTGGGCAGCTTCGGCCTCAGCTCGAAGATCCGGGTCAACGTCGGGACCGATGCCGAGAACAAGACGTTCATCGCGACCCTGGCGGAGGTCCTTGGTGAGTAGCCCGCTCATCGTCACCATCGACGGCCCGGCCGGAGTCGGCAAGTCAACCATGGCCAAGCGGCTGGCCCGCGCCCTGTCCATCCCCTACCTCGATACCGGGGCCATGTTCCGGTCCCTTGCCCGGCGGCTGGGCGAGGACGCCTGGACCAGGGGGGAGGCATACCTTGAGGCCGGTTTGACCGGCGTGCGTTTTTCCCTGTCCGGCATCGGCGAGGCGTCCGTGCTCTCCCTGGACGGCGTGGCAATCGGCGACGAGATCCGCACCGAGCAGGTGGGCATGTGGGCCTCGAACATCGCCACCTCACCCGCGGTGCGCGCCGGGCTCAAGGCGGCCCAGCAGGCCCTGGGCAGGGAGTGCTCCCTGGTGGCCGAGGGGCGCGACATGGGCACGGTGGTCTTTCCCGAGGCGAGCCGCAAGTTCTTCCTCGACGCCACGGCGGACGAACGCGCCAGGCGGCGCTTCCTCCAGCTTCAGGAGCTGGGCAAGCCCGCGGACCTGGACGAGCTGCGGGAGCAGATCGCCGCCCGCGACCATCAGGACCGCAACCGGGCCGTGGCCCCGCTCAAGCCCGCTGACGACGCCGTGATCATCGACACCACCAGCCTGAGCCTCGACGAGGTCTTCCAGGCCCTGGTCCGGGGTGTGCGGGGCTGACGCCGTCCTCGGCTGACTGTTGCAATCAGGCGGTGCAATCAGGCATGGAAGCCGCCTGCGGCGGGAATGTCGGGTGATTTCGCCTCCGGCGGCCAAAGGGCGGCAGCCCTTTGGAATCCCGTCGTTGCCTTCGGCAGGATCGGCAGTGCTGTGTTCTTCAGAGAAAGCCCCGGAACCGTTACGGTTCCGGGGCTTTCTCTGTCGGTCGTTATGGGGGCGTTTCGGCGGTATTCGGACTTTCCCGCTCACGGAACCGGTTCGCCCCATGCGCCGGTTTAATTCTCGGCCGGGGGAGTCAGCTCCTGGGCGCAGGCCGCGGCCGAGGCAAAGGCCCAGTGGAGGTTGTAGCCGCCCAGGTGGCCGGTCACGTCCAGGGCCTCGCCGATCACGTGCAGGCCGGGCACGTCCATGCACTCGAAGGTCTTGGACGAGATGCGCGCCGTGTCGATGCCGCCCACCGTGACCTCGGCCTTGGCGTAGCCCTCGGTGCTGGCCGGGGTGACGCGGAAGCGGTGGACCCGGTTGGAGGCCACCTCTATCTGCTGCTTGCTGAGCTGGCTGACTTCCGTCTCGGCCAGCCCCTCGGAGAGGATGGCCGGGGGCAGCCGCTTGGGCAGCACCTGGGCGAGCAGGGTGCGCAGGTGCATGGTGGAGGTGCGGTTGTCCTCCACCAGCTCGGCCATGCGCTGGCCGGGCAGGAAGTCTATGAACAGCGGGTCGCCCTCGCGCCAGTAGGAGGACGCCTGGAGCACGGCCGGGCCGGAGACGCCCTTGTGGGTGAAGAGCAGCGGGTCGGTGAATCGCGCGCCGTTGCACTCGACTGTGGCGGGCAGGGCATTGCCCGCCAGCGATTCGCACATCGCCCGTTCATCCCTGGGAAAGACGAGGGAGACCAGACCGGGCCGGGGGCGGACCACATCCAGGCCGAACTGCCGGGCCAGCCGGAACCCGAGGTCCGTGGCGCCCACCTGGGGCCAGGACGGGCCGCCCAGGGCGACAACCAGGGCGGGCGTCTTGAAAATCTCGCCGCCGGTATTGACGCGAAAGGGACCGGGACCGTCCACGGATTCGATGGTCCGGCCAAGGAGCATGTCCACGCCGAGCTTGTTGCACCTGTCAACCAGGATGCCCGCCAGATGGCCCGCGCCCTTGAGGGTGAAGAGCTGGCCGTGCTCGCGCTCGGCATAGGTCACGCCGTGGTCGGCAAAGAAGCTGATGACGTCCCACTGCGTGTGCCGGGCCAGGGCGGATTTGACGAAGTGCGGGTTGGCGCAGATATAGTTGGCTGGCGAGACTTCGAGGTTGGTGAAGTTGCACTTGCCTCCGCCGGAGACGCGGATCTTGCGCCCCGGTTTGTCGGCATGGTCCAGAACCGCGACCCGAAGGCCGCGCTCCGCCGCGTGCATGGCGCAGTATAGGCCCGAGGCTCCTGCGCCGAGAATGATGACATCGTATTGTGCGGTGTGTGACATGGGAGGCACAATAACAGGGAAGGGCCGGGCAAGCCAGAGGGCAAAACCGGCTTTTCAAGCCCGGAAGATTCTGCTACGAATGCTCATTCGACCAAGACAATGAGGAGGATGAGACTATGGGTTTCTTTTGGTTTTTCCTGGGCCTGGGCATGACCATCGCCGCGCTGGTGATGATCAAGGTCAGCACCCCCAACGAGCACTAGTCGGTACCATCCGCCCCGGGCGGAGATGTATGGAACACGAGTTTTCGCCGGGCGACCGGCGGTTGCAAGGGGAATCGGCTGGTCCGGTTCCCCTTTGCCATTGGAGGTCTGCGTGATCATTTACTCATGGAACGTCAACGGCTACCGGGCCGTCATCAAGAAGAACTTCCGCGACTGGCTCGACGGCTGCGGCGGCGACGTGGTCATGCTCCAGGAGACCAAGGCGCATCCCGACCAGCTGGACCCCGAAGACCGCGAGCCGGATTCCTACTCCAACCACTACTGGAACTGGTCGAAGAAAAAAAAGGGCTACTCCGGCGTGGCCTGCTTTGCCAACCCCGAGCCCCTGGCCGTTTCCACCGGGCTGCCCGACGAGCGATTCGGCGGCGAAGGACGCGTGCTGCACCTCGAATATCCCGACTTCCACCTCTTCAATATCTATTTCCCCAACGGCCAGATGGGCGACGACCGCCTGGCCTTCAAGATGGGCTTCTACGACGCCTTCCTGGACCACGCCCAGACCCTGCGCAAGGACAAGCCCATCGTGGTGGGCGGGGACTTCAACACCGCCCACCGCGAGCTGGACCTCAAAAACCCCAAGGCCAACGCCGAACGGTCCGGCTTCCTGCCCAGCGAGCGCGCCTGGATCGACCGCTTCATAGACCACGGCTACGTGGACACCTTCCGCCTCTTCGAGGACGGCCCCGGCCACTACTCCTGGTGGTCCTACCGTTTCAACGCCCGCAAGAACAACGCCGGTTGGCGCATCGACTACTTCTTCGTCTCCGAAGAACTGCGCGACCGGGTCGTGCGCGCCTGGATCGAGCCTGACGTCCTCGGTTCGGACCATTGTCCCATAGGCCTCGAACTCGACTAAACGCAGACTGTTGAAAAGCGCACGATCGCTGCGTTGCTGCGTGCCGGGCAAATCCTCGCGTAGGAAGACTACGCGTCGGTCGTGCCCGACTCTTGCGCCTTGCGCTCGCTCGCTTTTGAACAGTCTGCGAAGAGAGAAAAGCGCACGATCGCTGCGTTGCTGCGAGCCGGGTAAATCCTCGCGTAGGAAGACTACGCGTCGGCCTTGCCCGACTCTTGCGCCTTGCGCTCGCACGCTTTTCAACAGTCTGCGAAGAGAGAAAAGCACACGATCGCTGCGTTGCTGCGAAGCGGGTAAACCCTCGCGTAGGAAGACTACGCGTCGGCCTTGCCCGACTCTTGCGTCGTGCGCCCGCACGCA
>CAMYLL010000247.1 GCA_947259235.1 uncultured Pseudodesulfovibrio sp.
CCGTGCGCTCCGAAGAACTCACGGCCCCATCCATTGTCATTTCGCCCGAATAGTCAGCGCATTGTTCAATCGTTATGAGCGGTTGCCAGACTTAGCAACAATATTTTCAAAATGCGCCTTTCGAAATCGGAGTGGATGACTCCTGCGGCCTGGGGCGCGGTGGAGCCTCGGCGCAGGGGCCAGGTGCGGCATTCGTCCTCGCCCGCAGTGAGATAGGAAATGAGCCCCAGGAGCTCGTAGGTCTTGGCGATGACCGTATCCAGAGCGGACTGGGCTATGCCGAGGTCGTCGAGGAACATGCGCTTTTCTTCCGGGTCGTCAACCTCGGCCAGCTCGCGTTCCAGCTTGGCGGAGGCCGCCATGTGCGCCATGCCGGGCGTCTGGACGGGCAGCTCCATCTCGGCCTCCTCGCCTTCGGGACAATTCCATACATAGAGGATGGGCCGGGCCGAAAGAAACTTGTAGCCCTTGAGCTCCGGCAGGTCGGCCACGGCCGGGGCTGTTCGCAGGGGGTGCTCCTCCTCCAGCATGGCCAGGGCCTTGCCCAGGGCGTCTTCCTCCTTCGCATCCACCAGCGCCTTGTTTTTTTTCTTGTCTGCGGCCAGCTTCTCAAGCCGTTTTTCGATGACGGCCATGTCGGTGACCATCATGTCCGCTTCCATGGCCTGCCATTGGGTGCGCGGGTCGTTCATGCCGGAGAAGGCGTCGAGCACGCCGATGAAGCAGTCGTAGGGGCGCACCTCGTTGAGCACGCGCTCGCCCAGGCCCGTTCCCTTGCCCCCGCCGCCGGGGATGTCGAGATATTCTATTTCGCTGTAGGTGACCTTTTTGGGGTCAAAGAGTTCGATGAGCGGATCGAGGCGGCTGTCCGGCACTTTGACCATGGCGCGATTGCCCGCGGCGGCGGACGCAGGGCCGGCCAGGGCGGCGAAAAGATCGGTCTTGCCGGAGCCGGAGAATCCGAAGATGGCGGTCTTCATGGTGCTGCTTCCTTTCTGTCAGGGTTCCATGGGCCGTCCGAACCTATCAGCATTCTGTTCGGTTGCAAAGACGGGAGCGCGTCGCGGGCGTTGAATCCGGGACCGTTTTACTCTACTGTCCGGGCATGAAGCAGACCAAGAATATTTTCCTCATAGGGCCGCGCGGCTGTGGCAAGACGAGCGTGGGGATTGCCCTGGCCCGCCGCCTCGGATGCGGTTTTTCGGACACCGACCATGCCCTGGTGGAGGCCGTTGGCAAGGAGATTGCCGACTATGTGGCGGAACAAGGGTGGGAGGCGTTCCGGGACCGGGAGACGCAAACCCTGGAGCGGGTGGCCGCTGCCGGGGCGGATGCAGGAGGCTGGGTTATCGGCTGCGGCGGTGGCATCATACTGCGTCCGCGCAACCGGGACATCCTTGCGACAGGGATCACCCTCTACCTTCGGACGTCGGTGCAGACGCTGGCGGACCGGCTGGCCAGGGATCTCAACGAGGCACAGCGGCCCTCCCTCACCGGCAGGCCGGTGGTCGATGAGGTCCGGGACGTGCTGGCTGAGAGGGCAGAACTCTATGAGGGGTGTGCCGATGCCATCCTGCCCGAGGCGGACCTGGATGCACTGGTGGAGCTGGCAGTAGCCCAGGTGCATCGTCTTTCGTGAGCATTTTTGACACGTTGCCCCGACAGGTATAGAAAGCGGATTGATCGGCACACTGCGCGCGTCCTGCGAGAGGACTTTCGAGGCGGGGAGCCGGTCGGACTGAAACCATGCGAACAAAACTTTTTTCTCCATACTGGCTTCCCGTCTGGTTTTTTGCCGGGACCATCGCCGTGGGCACTTTCGTGCTCCATCTCGACGCCAGCCATCCGGGCGGTCCGCTCTCGTTCATGGACGCCCTGTTCACGGCCACCTCGGCCATGTGCGTGACCGGGCTGGCCGTGGTGGATACCGGCAGCTATTTTTCCGCCCTGGGTCAAAACGCCATCCTGGTGCTTATCCAGCTCGGCGGGCTGGGCATCATGACCTTCACCACCCTGATCATCATGCTCCTGGGCAAGCACGTATCCCTCAACGACCGTATCGCCGTGGGGCAGAGCCTGCTGCATGATCCGTCCTTCAGCCTGGCCCGTTTCGTGGCTCGGGTGGTCGTCGGGGCCTTTGCCCTGGAGGCGACCGGAGCCCTGTGCCTCTGGCTCATGGACCCGGTGGGGTTTTCGCCCTATTCCGCGATGTTCCATTCCGTCTCGGCCTTCTGCAACGCCGGGTTCTCCCTCTACCCGGACAGCCTGTCCAGGTGGAGCGGCCACGTGGGGGTCAACGTCGTGTTCATGGTCCTGATCATCGCTGGCGGGCTCGGCTTTTACGTGCTCAACGAATGCGCCTCCTTCGGCAAATCGCTGCTCATGGGACGCAAGCCCCAGCGCAGGGGAGGGGCCTACTACCTGAGCTGGCATACGAGCATCGTCCTCAAGACGTCGTTCTTCCTGGTAATCCTCGGCGCGGCGATTATCTTCACCGCCGAGGGGCTGGCGGGCACTGGTCCGGCCAACATGGGCGAACGGCTGCTCACGTCGATCTTTCAGTCCGTCACCTGTCGCACCGCCGGGTTCAACACGGTGGACATCGGCATGATGTCCAACGTCTCGCTGGTGTTCATGATGGCGCTGATGTTCATAGGCGGATCGCCCGGCTCATGCGCCGGGGGAATCAAGACCACCTCGTTTCGTGCCCTGTGCGGATTCGTGGTGGCCCAGTTCAGGGGCAGGTCCCAGGTGCGCATAGGCCGGTTCGCCCTGAGCCAGGATGCGCTCAATACCGTGGTTTCCCTGTTCACCATCGCCGTCATCCTCGTGGCCCTCGGGACCATGGTGCTGACCTCCCTGGAGAGCGTCGGGGATTCCTACCTCATGGGACGCGACAAATTCATGATCAACATGTTCGAGGTCATTTCGGCCTTCGGGACCGTGGGGTTGTCCACCGGGCTGACCCCCAGCCTCAATGGGGCGGAGAAGTCCATGATAGTGGTGCTGATGTTCGTCGGCAGGCTCGGGCCGGTCTGGCTCCTGTCCGCCCTGCATAGCTGGCAGACGGAACGCCGCTACCGCGTGCCCACCGAAAACCTGCCTCTGGGATAGACAAGGAGGGGCAAATGGCGAAGAAACTTGAGATCGGGGTCATCGGGCTTGGCAAGTTCGGCCTGTCACTGGCCTCGGCCATGGCCGAACTGGGCCACGACGTGGTCGGCGTGGACCGCAACGAGAGCAACGTGCGCCGCGCACAGGGGCTGCTGACCCAGGTGTATCAGGCGGACGCCACCGACGAGAAGGCCCTGGAACAGCTCGGCTTCAAGAACCTGGAAACCGTGGTTGTCTCCACCGGGTCGTCCATGGAGGCGAGCATCCTGGTGGTGCTCAATCTTCAGTCTCTGGGCGTGAAGCGCATCTGGGCAAAGGCCATGAGCGAGGAGCACGAGCGCGTGCTCTACAAGCTCGGCGTGCCTTTCGTGGTCTTTCCAGAGGCGTTCGTCGCCTTCCAGCTGGCCCATCGGCTGGCCGCGCCCGGACTGCACGACTATCTGGGTCTTGGCAAGGACGTGGTCACGCGGGAGATTCTCGTGGACCAATGGACGGGGAAAACCTTGCGCGAGCTGAATTTGACCAATACGTATTCCGTTCAGGTCATCGCCTACCGCCACGGCGGCGAGCCCAATTTTACCTTTGTTCCCAAGGCCGACAGGCCCCTTGAAGAGGGCGACGTCCTCGTCCTGCTCGGGAATACCTCCAACGTGATGAAGGTCACCAACCACTAGGAAACGAGAATGAGCGGCAACACCTTTGGCACATTGTTTCGGCTGACCACCTATGGAGAATCCCACGGTCCCGGGCTTGGGGGCGTGGTCGAGGGCTGCCCTGCGGGCATTGCCCTGGACGAGGGCATGATCCAGCGCGAGCTGGACCGCCGCAAACCGGGGCAGGGCGGACCGGCCTCCACGGCGCGCAAGGAGGCGGACCGCGTGCGCATCCTCTCCGGCGTGTTCGACGGCGTGACCACCGGTACGCCCATCGGCTTTCATATCGAGAACACGGACCACCGTTCCAACGACTACTCCGCCATCAAGGACGTCTTTCGGCCCGGCCACGCGGACTTCTCCTTCACCGCTAAGTTCGGCATGCGGGACTATCGCGGTGGCGGGCGTTCTTCCGGGCGCGAGACCGTTTCCCGCGTGGCAGGAGGGGCCATAGCCCTTGAACTGTTGCGAGCCGAGGGCATCTCCATCTTTGCCTATACCGTTGAGCTGGGTGGCATCCCCGCTCCGCTGACGGACTTTGAAGGCGCCCAAGCCAGGCCGTACTTCAGCCCGGACTCTGACGTCGTGGCCGCCTGGGACGAACGCATCAGGGAGGTCAAGGGCGCAGGCGACACCCTGGGCGGCGTGGTCGAGGTCCGGGTCACCTGCGTTCCCGCCGGACTGGGCGAGCCGGTGTTCGACAAGCTCGACGCCGCGCTGACCGGCGCCCTCATGTCGCTCCCGGCGACGAAGGGGGTCGAGGTCGGCAGCGGCTTCGCCGGAACCCGTATGACCGGCATC
>CAMYLL010000248.1 GCA_947259235.1 uncultured Pseudodesulfovibrio sp.
GCCGTATCCCTGCCGTACTGGCGGGGATGGCTGCGGGTTTATGCCGACCGGATTCCCCCGTGGTCCTTTTACCGAATCCTGGTTGGGAGTGCCTGGTTGCTGAGTGTTGCGACCGCGGTTAGGGCAGGTGAAATCCAGCACCAGACCATCGGGAAGATGGCCAAGCGGTGCGAGAAGAGCAACCCGTGGCTTTACGAGCGGTTGCGTGCGGTTTTGCTGATCACCCGTTCCGGTAATAAGTCATTGGGCGATGCGCTCGCTGAGGCCAGCGTCAAGGCCGACCTGTTCGGTCTTGCCTCCTGGCAGTGCTACTTCAATTTCCCTGACCTCGAAGTGGTCGAAGATCTGAGCCTGTACACCAGGTTGAGCAGCTCCGACGAGGCGATGGAGACTATCGGCCGTCGGTCCTTGGACATGTGCATCACCTCAATCAAGCGGCAGGCTGCAATTGTGAACGTCGTGGGGCTGTTTCTCCTGACAGGTATCCTTCTTACCACAGGTCAGGGGCTCTACGGTTTGTATAAAGTCATGATGGTAACAACATATTAAAAGGAGAACGATATGTTCACGAACGGTTTCACTTTCGATCAGAAGTTTTCTCGGGCTATGCGTCGAAACCCCAACAAGCTGGGCGCCATCGCCATGCTGGATCTCGGTCTGGCGCTCCTGCTTCTGGTAGGCCTCACGGCAGGCGTATTCGCTTTCAGCGGATCGGCCAGCAGCACGTCTTCCTCCAATGATGCGATGAAAAACGTATCCATGATCGGTGAGAAGATCCGCCAGGCATTTTCCTCCCAGACCGACTTCACCGGGCTGGACAACGCCATGGCCATCGGGCTCGGCGCCGTGCCTTCCAATTGGGTTTCCGGCGCCAACATCCGGAACGGCTGGAATGGCGCTGTCACCATTGCCGCCGGCACGCCGGCCACCCAATTCACCATTGCCCTCGCCGCCGTTCCGCAGGAGGCCTGTGCAAGCCTCGGAACGTTTCGCCAGGGTGAGTGGGCTGCCGTATCCATCGGCGCGACGAACATTCCCCAAACCGGTAACATCATGAACACCGTCACGACCGCTTGCGGCGCGACCAACACGATTACCTGGACGGTCGCGAAGTAATGCTCAAAGACGAGTCGTTCAGAGATATCGTCCTTCTGCCAGAGGGAGCCCTCCTCAAGGGGGCTTCCTTTGTCAGAAAGGTGGAAGATGACCTCATGGAGGAGGTCGACCGTTTGAGAGCGGCCGCTAAAGAGCGGCGCGACAAGTCCGACAACAAACGTGATTTCCGTCTGGAGTTTGATGGGATGCTCTTTCGTGTTGTCGTTGTTCCGGACGTGGAGGGAGAGGAGTGGACTCTGTGCCGCATCGAGACGGCACCGCGGACCTTGAGTGAATTGAAATTCCCTGCCGATGTGGCGAAGGAGGCTCTGGGGTTGCGTAGCGGCCTCCTTCTCTTCTCTGGGCCCATGGCTGGCGGCAAGACGTCGTCTGCCAGCGGCTATATCCTGGATTACCTCATGTCGCGCCCGTGTACGGCCACGACACTTGAGGATCCGCCAGAAATAAAGCTGCACGGCTGGCACGGCGGTAGCTATTGCCAGCAGCGGGAGGTTCCCTATTCCGAATTTGGCGAAGAATTCATTCCTGCTTTGCGCAAGCGCAACGACCTGATCTTTTTTGGCGAGATACGAGCGGGCAACGCGGCTGTGCCAGCCCTCCAGGCAGCCAGCGCCGGCAGCCTGATAGTTGCGACCATACACGCCGGATCCGTTGAGGAAACCTGTTTGCGCATTCAGTCCATGGCGCTGGAGTCGCTTGGGTTGGAATATGCGAGGTCGCTTCTCTCCGAAGGGTTGGCTGGCATTATTCATCAGACTCTCCGCAAAACCGGTGAGGATTCGTACCGCCTCTCGGTGACTCCTTTTTGGGTTCACAAGAATCCCAATTCCATCAAGACCATGATCCGTGAAGGTCGTCTGCAGGGATTGGCCAATGAGATCGACATGCAGAAACGTCAGCGTGGACATGCGTAGGAGATCGTCGTGCCGTTAGCGTTGTTTTGGCTCATCATGTGCTTTGCCCTGATTGCCCCCATGGCGTTCACCGCCACCGGCAAGGGAGTCTTCACCCCAGAGGTGGAGTCTTCCATTCGTTCCAGGGCATCCTCATATGGAGCCGCCAATGAGTACGTTCGGTACCGCAATCTTGCGATCCAGGCTGCCGTCCGCCTTGGGGTGACAAGCGGGACCATCAGCAACGTCGACATCGGCTTGACTCCGGATGCGGCATTAAATGCCTCCAATCGGGTTGAAAGCGGTGTGCTTTATGTCTGGGCGCAGCTTGATCCCGAGGTCGGTGTTGATGTGAATCGTCGACTCGGCAGCCCTGCCACCTTTGGCGTGAACCGTTCCGGTGCATATTTTACCGCAGCCTACGGCAACATGAGCCTCGCTTTGCCGGCGTACATCCCTAACGGGTACTACGTGACTGTCGCACAGCTCAATTGATGGAGTTCATCATGAAACAATGTCTGAATATCTCTATTGCCAATGAACGTAGGCGCCTTTCGAGTCCTACGTTTCGTTGGAGCAGGCGACAGAGTTCAAGAAAGTACGACCCGCGTAAAGCCGGCATGGCTTTGGTCGAATTCGCTCTTATGCTCATTCTGCTTGCGGGAACGCTCAACTTCACCATTGATTTTCTCAAGGAGGCCGCAGAGAGGCGACAGGCGCGTGTCGCCGCCGGCCAGCTTGAATTCTTCACTTCTGCGGCTGAAGAGTACATTCAGAACAACTATGCCGTCCTGCAGGCCACCGCGACCGCGACTACCGCGGCCGTGGTGAACGGTGCGACCATACAGACGGCAGGGCACCTCCCGGCATCCTGGACGACTTCCAACGTTTGGGGCCAGAATTATCTCTTGTATGTGGTTGAGCCTAGTGCAGGGGATCTGCTCGGCCTGGTCGTGACAACGGGGGGCAGGGACGCCACCGGAGATCCGGAGTTCGGCAGCGTCACGGTCCCCTATGCCGCCTTCAATGCCGGTTCCCGGGCCGGTCACGTTCCGGTAGGTACAATCACCGGCGAAGTGTCCACAACGCTTCGCGGGACGGGCGACTGGACCTATGACACCACTCCCATCACCAACTACACTGACCCGGGGGCGGGCCACCTCGCAGCTCAGATTGCGTTCTTTGATGGAGCTCTGGCAGAGGACTTTCTTTACAGGGTTGGAGTCCCCGGGCGTCCGGAGCTCAACCAAATGCAGACCAACATGGATATGAATGGGAACTCCATCACGACAGTGGGCAGTCTCCAGCTTCAGAGCCAGCCAGTAGCGTCAATGGCTTGCGGCCTGGCGGATAGCGGCAATGTCTATTTCAATGACGCCGAAGGGCTTTTCATCTGTCGCAATGGTTCGTTGGAGTCCTACAACGATTCCGGCAATGCTGCGCTTTTCAAGAATGCGCATGTGGCAACACACGGCGAGCTGGTACCCAAGGTGACGTGCCCGACGGGCACCGGCACCAACCCCGAGGTGTTTGTTGCGCCTTCCATCGTGAGTGAAGACGACTCTTCCCCGGCTATGAGCTCTGTCCAGTCCTGGGCGGTGGACGCTGGCGCGGATTGGCTGATTCAGTTGCGCGTCCTTACGTCGAATGGGTGGACCAATCCGACATCTGACTATGGCCGTGTAATGGTTTTTCAGACCTGTAACTAGCGAGGCAGGAGACAACTATGAATGTTTTTCGCATTTGTTGGGTTCATTTCATCAAGATCCTCAATCTGCTGTGTTTGTCAGCCATGAACGGATTCGCATTTGTCGGCGCCCTGTCCATGTGGTTGGCCTATTCCGACATCGTGGAGTTCAGGCGGCTGGCCATGACTGCGGATCTGGATTCTCTGTGTACCATGGTCCGCAGCGTCTTCATCTTCTCGTTTCTTTTGAGTTCAAGTTATTGCTACCGACGTGAGATCAACCTTGCCATGGACAAGCTGGCCATATGGGTCAAGGCTCGCAGCAATCGGTCATTGGAAAGCGAATAAAGGCATATGCCTCAAGTGGTTAGACCATAGGTTCAAAAAGACTCGAAAAAGGAGTTTGTAATGCATAAAAAGTGTATCCAGGGAATCAGCGTATTTTTCTTTGCGTTGCTGCTTTTGTTACAGGCAGGACAAGGCTTTTCTGCCGACTCTACGTCCTTTGTCCCGAACAACGTATCAGCCGAAGTTCCGGCCGCTGGCGGGGTGCCTGTCGGGACGGTCATAGCATGGTCTTCGAGCAGTCTGCCTCCGCTTGAGGGAGGCGTGCAAAAATGGGCAGAATGCAACGGCCAAACGCTGGCGCAAGCAGCTTACCCTGAGCTGTTCTCTCAAATCGGCACCTCGTATGGCGGCGGTGGCGTCTCCTTCCGCCTCCCGGACCTCCGGGGCGAGTTCATTCGAGGCCTTGATAGTGGTCGCGGTGTTGACCCGGGCCGAGGGATCGGTACAACTCAAGGTGATGCCATAAGAAATATTACCGGTGAATTTCAGCCATGGGAAAACATTGGGGTGGTTACGTTGGGCCG
>CAMYLL010000249.1 GCA_947259235.1 uncultured Pseudodesulfovibrio sp.
CCTGATCTACCCCGGCCAGCAGTTCGACGTGCCCCGCTACGGCTTCGACCTCGAAGAGGTCAAGGCCGCCCGCAAGGACGCCGGTGCTCCCTGGAAGGCTCTGGAGCCCGGACAGGACGCCATGATTCCTGCGGAGATGCGCGCCGCCCTCGGCTACAGCTTCTAGGTTTCAGCCTCTTTGGCTTTAGAGTCCGCCCGCCCCAATAGGGGCGGGCGGATGTTCCTGTTTCATTGCCCTTGCCGTTTTTCCCTTCAGCAAAGCTATCCCCCATCTCCCCACCGTTCCTGTCACGGAACGCTCCGTTCCAGTTTCTTGCAGTGGCGGTCGGTCGGGGCCGTGGAATGAGATTGCCCGCCTGCCGTGGTCCGATCACATGCATCTCTGGTGTGTTCTCCTGTCCATTGATGCATTTCGCCGGGATCAGGACACCCCGCGCAGTGGGAGACTCGGCGCTATGCAGCCGAATCACAGTGTGGCATCATGAACCATCATGACCCATGCACCGAGTCAGTCCGCCACAGGGCCGCGCGAGAGTGCGGCAATGACCACCCTGCCCTTTCTGGGCGGGGTCGAGATGCTGCGCGCCCGGTATGTGACCCAGACCTTTTCGCGACATTATCACGAAGGATACGCCGTGGGCTGCATCGAACAGGGGGCCATGCGCTTTCGCTATCGGGGCGAGTCCGTGGTCGCCCCGGCGGGGCAGGTCAACCTGGTTGAGCCGGGCGAGGCCCACGACGGCCATGGGGCCACGCCGCAGGGCTGGGCCTACCGGATGTTCTACCTGCGCCCCGAGGCACTGCTTGAGGCCATGGGGGCGTTCATGGTCCGGCCCGAGCTGCCCCATTTCGGCGCGGGCGTCATCAACGACCCGGCTCTGGCCCGGTGCGTCGGCCAGACCCACAGGCTGCTTGAAAGCGCGGACACGTCCGCCATGGAAAAGGAGACCCGGCTGCTGTGGCTGCTCGCCCACTGGGTGTCGCGCTGGTCGGACGCGGGCGGTCAGTGGTGTCGGACCGGAACGGAGCACCGAGCCGTGGCCCGTGCCCGGGAGGTGATCCGGGCTCGTTTTGGCGAGGACCTTCCGCTGGCCGGACTGGCGCGCGAGGCCGGGCTGTCGCCGTTTCATCTGGTTCGCGTCTTCGTGCGCGAGACGGGGGTCACTCCGCACGCCTATCTGACGCAGGCCAGGGTGGAGCGGGCCAGGGAATTGCTGTCCGGCGACGGGCGCATGGCCGACATCGCCCAGGAGTGCGGCTTTTCCGATCAGGCGCATCTGACGCGGCTGTTCAAGCGGCAGACCGGCGTCACCCCGGGCGTTTACCGCAAGAATATTCAAAACACCCACGGCGGTCGCGGATAGGGTCCTTCCGAAAAGGGAGGCTCCGTGTCCGTACTTTCAACGGCATATCTTAATCTGGTTCTGGCCATGGTCATCGTCGGCAGTTCGGTGGTGGCCGGAAAGATCATGGTGGCCGAGCTGCCGGTGTATCTGGCCTCGGCCCTGCGCTTTGCCCTGGCCCTGATCATCCTGCTGCCCCTCCTGCGAATCCGCGAGGGCGGCCTGCCCCGGCTGTCGGGCCGGTCCTGGCTGATGCTCGCGGGCCAGTCTCTGTGCGGCTCCTTTCTTTTCACGGTCTGCCTGCTCTACGGGCTCAAACTGACGACCCCTGCCAGTGCCGGGATCATCACGGCCACCACTCCGGCCTTCATGGGCATCATTGCCTGGCTGTTCATGCGTGAACGGCCGTCGGCCCGGGCCGGTCTGGGCATGATCCTGTCCATTGCGGGGCTGATGGCCGTCAACGTCGTGGGCAATGCGTCCGTAAGTGTGACGCCCGCGCCCATTACAGGCAACCTGCTGGTGATCGGGGCCGTTGTCTTCGAATCGCTGTTCCTGCTCATGCGCAAGACCGTGTCCGAACCGCTCTCGCCGCTGGCGGCGGCCACCGTCATCTCCCTCTTCGGGCTGGGCTGGTTCCTGCTGCCGGGGCTTTGGGAGCTCGGGCATACGGACCTTGCGGGGGTGGGCGCGGCAGGCTGGCTGTCGGTGGTCTATTACGGCGCGGTGGTCACGGTGCTGGCCTATATCTTCTGGTTTGCCGGGGTCACGCGGGTTCCGGCGTTCACGGCCGGGGTGTTTACGGCGGCCATGCCTGTCTCGGCCCTGCTTCTCTCCGCCATTGTACTCTGCGAGCCTGTGGGCTGGCCGCAGCTGGTCGGCTGTGGCTGCGTGCTGACGGGCATAGTGCTGATCTCGCGCAGGTGAGCGTGCCGGGCCGTGCGGGAGGGATGGCATGCGGCGAGAGGCCGCTCCCCTGCACGGTGGGCGGCCAGAGGCCCCGGCAATAAATCCCGGCAGGGCGAAAGGAAGAAATACGGCCGGAAACTCAGGGAGTCTCCGGCCGTTGCAGGGTGCGTGACGGTGTTTCGTTATTTGGCGTATTTCTTCAGATCCGCCTCGCGGATCTCCTTGCGCTTGATCTTGCCGCTGATGGTCTTGGGCAGGTCGGCGACGTACTCGATGATGCGCGGATACTTGTAGGGCGCGGTCAGCTCGCGGACAAAGGCCTGGAGGGTCTTGGTCAGCTCTTCGGACCCTTCGTATCCGGCGGAGAGCACCACCGTGGCCTTGACCACCTGGCCGCGCACGTCGTCGGGCACGCCGGTGACGGCGGCCTCGATCACGGCGTCGTGGGCCACCAGGGCGGACTCCACCTCGAAGGGGCCGATGCGGTAGCCGGAGCTCTTGATCAGGTCGTCGGTGCGGCCCATGAACCAGAGGAAACCGTCCTCGTCGGCCCAGGCCTTGTCGCCGGTGTGATACCAGCCGTCGAACTTGACCGAGGCGGTCTTTTCCGGCTCGTCCATGTAGCTGTCGAACAGGCCGAGAACCGGCTTGTCTATGCGGATGCAGATTTCGCCTTCCTCGCCCTGGGGCACGGGCGTGCCGGTCTCGTCGAGCAGGACGATGTCCCAGCCGGGCACGGGCTTGCCGATTGAGCCGGGCTTGGGCTTCATGAACTTGAATGTGGCCACCTGGAGGGTGGTTTCCGTCTGGCCGTAGCCCTCGTAGATGGGCATGCCCAGCGCCTTCTCCCAGGCGTGGAAGACCGAGTCGTTGAGCAGCTCGCCCGCTGTGGTGCAGTGGCGCAGGGAGGAGAGGTCGTGGCGGGAGAGGTCCTCGCGCACCAGGAAGCGGTAGACCGTGGGCGGTGCGCAGAAGGTGCTGATCTTGTTTTCGGACATGATCCTGAGCAGGGCGTCGGCCTCGAACTTGCCGCGAAAGTCCCAGACGAAGACCACGGCGTCCGCCAGCCACTGGCCGTAGAACTTGCCCCAGACGGACTTGGCCCAGCCGGTGTCCGAGAGGGTCAGGTGGATGTCGCCCGGGCACAGGTCGTGCCAGAGCGCGCCCGTGGAGAAGTGGCTGCACGGGTAGTTGAAGTTGTGCAGCACCATCTTGGGCAGCCCCGTGGTGCCGGAGGAGAAGAAGATGACCATGGGGTCGTCGCCGCAGGGAGTCTCCGCTGTGCGGGGAAAGGCGGGGGCGGCCTCGGCCAGAATCGCCTCGTAGTCCACCCAGCCCTCGCCGGGGGTTCCGTCCACCTGCACCATCAGGCGCAGGGACGGGCAGTCGGCCCGGGCGGCCTCGACCCGTTCGGTGATGGAGTCCTCGCAGATGATGCCGCAGATGTTGGCGTAGTTGACGCGCTGGGTGATGTCCTTGGTGGTCAGGAGCGAGGGGGAGGGGATGGGGAGCGCGCCGATGCGGTGCAGGGCGAGCATGGCCGTCCAGTATTCCACCCGGCGATAGAGGATGAGCATGATCCGGTCGCCGCGTTTGATGCCGCGCCGGGTGAGGGCATCGGCCAGGCGCTTCGAGGTGTCCTGAAAGAACCCGAAGTCGTACTCGCGCCGGATTCCGGCATCGTCCACATGGATCAGCGCGGTCTGGCCCGGGTCCTTGGCGTCGAGGACGTCGTAGGAAAAGTTGAAACCGTCCGGGCAGGCCGGACGGTAGCGTTCAAGCAGGTCTTCGTAGCTGGAATAGTCTTCCTTGGTATTCATGACGGTGATTCTCCGTGATTTCGTGTCAGCGTGGACAATGGTTCATGGGACGTTGCGCGACCGCAGGGTCCGGGCGGGCCGAAAGCTTCCGGCCAGCCCTAGAGAATCACGTCGATGAACTTGGCGTCGCGGCCGTCCAGCCCGCGCATGGCGTGCGGGGTCTTGGAGTCGAAATAGACGGAGTCGCCGGGCTCGAGGATGAGCGGCTCGCCGCCCAGCCGGAGCTCCAGCCTGCCTTCGAGGATGTAGATGAACTCCTGGCCGTGGTGGCTGGTCTCGGTCATGGCGTCGCCCGCCTTGGGGGGCACGCTGATGATGAACGGCTCCATCTGGCGCCCGGCGAACTTGTAGCCCAGGCTCTTGTAGTCGTAGTCCTTGCGGCGGTCCACGGCGAAGCCCTCGCCCTTGCGCACCATGGCGTACGACTTCAGGTGGGGCTCGCGGCCCGAGATGAGCGTGGTCAGGTCCACGCGGCACAGCCGGGAGACGTCGAGCA
>CAMYLL010000250.1 GCA_947259235.1 uncultured Pseudodesulfovibrio sp.
GCAGTCCCCGGCACTTGAAGAAGGGCGCACCCATGGGCACGCCCAATGCCTTGGCCTCGGCAGAGCGGGCGATGACGCAGCCGTCGTTGTTGGAGAGCACCACCATGGGCCGCCCGCGCAGCTCGGGCCGGAAGGCGCGCTCGCATGATGCGTAAAAGTTGTTGCAGTCGATGAGTCCGTAGGTCGTTGCCATTCCCCGCTCGCTCCAAGAAAATCGGTTGATGAAAATCCGTGACGGGACCCCGAGGAAGGGATGGCCCGCCCTTTGCCCCGGGTCACAGCGCGTGCAGCACGTGGCGGACCACGCCCCATATCTCGCAGTCGGTCTCCGGCGTGAGCGCAACGGCGGCGTAGTCCGGGTTTTCCGGGGCCAGCTCCATTCCGGCAGGGGTCTTGCGCAGCCGCTTGACCGTGAACTCGCCATGCAGGCAGGCGATGACCACGTTGCCCGGCCCCGGGGTCAGGGAGCGGTCCACCACCAGGATGTCGCCGTGATGGATGGCCGCTCCGGTCATGGAATCTCCGGCCACCCGCACGAAGAACGTGGACTCGGGCCTGGGCGCGAGGAGTTCGTTCAGATCCAGGGTCTTCTCGATATAATCCTCGGCAGGCGAGGGGAACCCGGCGTGGACCGCCTCCCCGGCCAGGGGCAGGAGGGTCCGGCCGCCCGGCTTCATCCGACGCACGGACGTCACCCGGCAGGCGTCCGGGGCGCAAAGGCCCGCCGGTTTGTGTATGCACGGCATGATATACCTCATTTTGTCAACTTTAAAAAAACATTTTCTGAAAAATCGGGCAAAATGTCAATCTTGATAAAACACTCTGTGCAAACTTCAAAGCGAGTGAGATTCTCTTGCGATTGTTCGACAACTGAGACATATACTGCCTGAGGGGAAACGTTTATGGCGACAAAGGCGGTGTCACATATACATTTCGGCTCCTTGTGTCGGGCTGCGAAGGCCATCCCGGGATGGACCTTCGAGTTTGCCCAGCTGGAGCGCGGGGAATGCGGCGGCGAGATGCTGTCGGTCATGCAGCCTGCCCTGCATTTCATGCAGGTACGCATGGACAAGAGCGTCCAACGGGGCGGCTGGACTCCCGAGGGGCAGGTCTCCCTGGCCATCCATGCCGCGCCGTCCCTGTCCGCCCGCACCCACGGGGAGGCGTTTGACGAGAACGTCGTCGTCCTGACCCCGGGCGGGAGCCTGATAGATACCGTGGCTCCCGGAAAGACCGATCTCTTCGCCCTCTCCATCCGCGAGGACGTCTTCGGCACCATGCTCGAAAAGACCCAAAGTCCCTTGCGCGAGCGGCTCGGCACTGTCCAATTGCTGGCGCCGTCGCCTGAAAGGATGAACCGCCTCCGCCGTGCCCTGTGGGGCGCTCGTGAACAGGCCCTGGCCGGGAAGTGCGACGACGCGACATGGTCCGCCGTGAACACGGCCGTGGCCGCCTGTTTTTCGTCCGTGGATGATCCGGGGCGGGTTCCACCTGCCTCTCCCCGGCGCCGTGTCGTCGTGCAGAGCCTGAATTACATGCGTAAAAATCTGTCCACGCCGCTGAAGCTCGAAGACCTCTGCCGGGAGGCGGGGGTCAGCGAGCGGACCCTGATCTACGCCTTCAAGCAGCACATGGGCGTCACTCCCAAGGCGTATCTGAACATCAGCCGGTTGAACAAGGTCCGCCAGGAGCTTGAGTGCTTCCATGCGACCTCCGTCACCGACGCGGCCACCCGGTGGGGATTCTGGCACATGGGCCAGTTCTCCGCAGACTACAAGCGCTTCTTCGGCGAGCTGCCGTCCCAGACCCTCAGTCGCTTTCGCGGTACCGAATCCTAGCCGTCGTCAGAGCGGCGTCCCATTTCTTGGTCGCCGCACGCCATTGTCGTTCGTTCCGCCTCTTCACATTATTATTTCTACCCGGCGACGGGTGACGCCTTTCTCCTGTCCGCGGGCCTCCCAGAGTCGCTGAAGTGCCCGGCTGACAACGGTTTGGCATTGGGTCGCACAGGGGCCGGGAGGCTTTTCCCGGTCTGTCTTGTCATGGTGACGAGTCACGCAACCCTTGACGCAGACAGTCAAAATGGGGATACATAATCCTGAGAATCCCAAAAAAATCACCACAGGAGTGACCGAAAGGAGAAAATTTGCAGTGCTGTCCGTTCTTCTTGCCGCATTCGTCCTTGCGGCGACCGTTGCCTCCGCCCAGCAGCCGCCCGAATTGCGCGGCACATGGAAGGGGACGTCCTACCTGAACGACCCCTCCGGGTTCAGGGAGGGCAAGTGCGCCTATGTTATCGATACCCAGAAGGGGCAGCTCTTCTCCGGCTACAAGCTGTGGTTCGACGCCAAGGGCGTGTTGCAGAAGGAACTGTTTTCCGGCCTGTTCGGCGATGACGGCAACCTCTACTTCGCCGAGCGCAGCGACGGCTACACCTTTGGACAGCGCACCAGCAAGCAGACCATGAGCCTGTATTATCTGGAGCGCGGCGCCCTGGCCAAGGCGATTCTCTACAAGCTGGAGCGGGTCCATTTCACCACCGGTTTCGTGGAGATAGACAAGGACGGCGACAGCGTGATCATGAGCGCGGAAATCACCAACCACTATCCCCTCAATGCCGAACGCATCATGGCCGAAGCCGACACGAACAAGGACGGCAAGCTGACCAAGCAGGACTGGGAAGCCTGGAAGAAGGCCAACGACTACAAGGAATAATCCGTGACGCGACCGGGCCATCATCTGGTCTGGTCGCCTTTTTTTATGCCGGGGGCCACGCACGCCTGCCGAACGCCCCCGGCCCAACCCGGCCAACCGCCGGAAACCTGAGAGGTTCATCGTGAAGAAGTTGCTTATCGTGCTGGCTATCTGTCTCGCTTTCGGCGTCACCGCCGCCTTTGCCGACGGAACAGCTCTCTATGACAGCAAGTGCGCCAAATGCCACGGCCAGGACGGAGCCAAGGTCTCCGGCATGTCGGGCGGCGTGATGCTGAAGGGCCAGAGTGCCGCGGACATACAGACCAAGCTCCTCGGCTACAAGGCCGGGTCCTACGGCGGCGACAAGAAGAAAACCATGATGCGCATGGCAGACAAGCTGACCGAGCAGGAAATCTCGGATCTCGCCGATCATATCGGAGGGCTGTAGGCCATGAGATTAGGAGTTCTGCCCGCCGCGCTGCTGGCTCTGGCTCTGCTCTGCCCGATTTCCCCCGTACAGGCGCAGGACGGGGGAGCGGGCGGGACGGCCATGCCCGGCATGGCGGCCCCGCAGACGGACCAGCCGATGAGCCACGATGGGCATGACGGGCACGACATGGGGGCCATGGACGCGGCCCCCGATTCAATGCCCGACGCAATGCCCGATGCCGCGCCCGACGCCATGCCGATGGAGGGAGGCGAGGTCCATGACCACGCCAAGACCGTGAAAGCGGCCCAGGACGCAGCCGCTGACGCTGCGGCCGAAGGCGGCATCGGCGGTCCGACCGTGGGCATCGTGGAGCGGCTGGGCGCCACCATAGCCGACGCCACCTTCCTCGATTCGCAGGGCAAGCCGGTCAACCTGCGCGCCCTCACGGCCACGGTGCCGACCATCGTCATCCCCATCTATTTTCGCTGTCCCGACGTGTGCAACGTGCTCCAGGGGTCCTTTGCCCAGATCCTGCCCGATGTGAAGCTGGAGCCGGGCCGGGAGATCCAGGTGGTCTCCGTGAGCTTTGACCCGCGCGAGAACACGGCCGACGCGGCCCGCGCCAAGCGGACCTATCTGGCCGCGACCCGGGGTGCGTTTCCGGCCGAGGATTGGAAGTTCCTCACCGGCGACCAGCAGTCCATCAACGCCTTCCTCGATTCCATCGGCTACACGGTGCGGCGCGAGGGCGGCCTCTTCGCCCATCCCGTGGCCGTGGTGGCCATAGCGCCGGGCGGCAAGGTGGTCCGCTACCTCTACGGCTCGTCGTTTTTGCCCTTTGACATCACCATGGCCGGGACCGAGGCGGCCCAGGGCAAGACCGGGCTCTCGGTCAAGCGCATGCTTTCGTTTTGTTACAACTACGACCCCCAGGGCCGCCGGTACGTCTTCGACATCCTGCGCGTCTCCGGCATATCCATCGCCGGGTTCGTCGGGCTGTTCATTCTCTATCTGGTGGTCAGCGGACGCAGACAAAGGAAAAAGAAGGATTAGCGATGGCCGAGACAGCGGACGGCAGAGGCTTTTTTGCCTCATCGGGCGGACTGTGGCTGCGGGAGTGGTTCTTCACCTCTGATCATAAACGGATCGGCATGCTCTACCTCTGGAGTATCCTGATATTCTTCATTGTCGGCGTGTTCCTGGGGCTGGCCATCCGGCTGGAGCTCTTTACGCCGGGCCGGACCATCATGGGCCAGCAGGCGTACAACGCCATCTTCACCCTGCACGGGGTGATCATGGTATTCCTGGTGGTCATCCCGAGCATTCCGGCGGCCTTCGGCAACATCTTCCTGCCCCTGCAGCTGGGGGCCGAGGACGTGGCCTTCCCGCGCCTGAACATGTTCTCCTGGTGGCTCTATGCCATCGGTGGGGCCACGG
>CAMYLL010000251.1 GCA_947259235.1 uncultured Pseudodesulfovibrio sp.
CAGGACGATGGGCATTCGATGCTCTTCGAAGAGCGCCAGCCCGTCGATGCCGTTCTCCGCAGTGAAAACCTCGTAGCCGTAGACGTCCAGGAAGAGCCTGAACATGGTCAGCGTGGGACGTTCATCATCTATGACAAGAATTTTCGATGTCATGAGGAGTCCTTGTTGGTATTTTCACTTTTCGGAAAAATCGTATGGTATAGAAAGCCCCTTTGTCCAGTTTTGTAAAAAGATTTTGCCGTGTCGGTTTCTCGGCCGCTCCGACCCTCTGTGCCCGGCGCGGGCGGTGTCATGATGGCCGGGGCGGCTTTGGTGCGACGCCTATTTCACGCGGCCCAGGGTTCCCTTGCCGCCGAAGAGCGTGTCCACATAACGGTTGTCGCCGGGCTTGTCGAAATAGCCGTCCCTGACCGTCACGGCAGGCCCCATCTCCAGCAGCTCGCTCACGGTGACGAACTCGTAGCCTCTCTTGCCCAGCTCCCGCACCAAGAGCGGGACGAGCTCCTGGGTCTTTTGCGGCACGGCGTTGGCGTGCATCAGGATGATGGCTCCCGGCTGCGCCTTGTCCAGGTTCCATTGCACCAGCTGATCCACGGTGCGCGCACGCTCGTCCTTTTCGCCTTCTATGGACCACTGGATGATGGACAGCCCCATGGACGCCATGATCTCTGCGGTGTGTTCGTTGTTGCGGCCGTAGGGCAGGCGCATGGTGCGCAGGGACGGTTGCACCCTGCTCATTTCGCGGCCCACGCCTCTTTTTCGCGCCCGCATCCGCAGCTCTTCGAACAGCAGCTCGTACTGGGCCTGGGTCCACTCGATCTGTTCGCGCACCTCGCTCTCGTCCATCAGGGCCAGGTTGCCGTGGGTCCAGGCGTGGTTGCCCATCTCAAAGAGCGGGTCGGCCATGAGCTGCATGGCCTTGTCCGGGTGGGTGCGCATCCATTTGCCTCCGGCGAAAAAGGTCGCCTTCACGTTCCGGCTTCGCAGAAAGTTGACGATGTCCTTCTGGTAGCCCGCCAGATGGGGCGCGCGCTCGCACAGGTCGAAGGTCAGGGCTATGATCTTGCGTCCGCCGTCGGGAATCACGCTGGTGATGATCTGTTGCCGTGCGGGCGGAACCGGGGGCAGGGCGCGAAGGGGGTGGGTGCGCAGTGGTGGCCGAAGGTCCGGGACAGGCAGTGCCGCTCGGGGCAGATCGCTCTCGGAGCCTGCCAGTTGGCCGTCGAACCACAGGGTGTGCAGCAGCGTGCGCGAGCCGAAGGAGTCGGGAGCATAGGCGCTCTTGCCGCCGCATCCGCCGAGAATCAACAGGCAGAGGACAAGGATGGGCAGCAGTGATCTGTGCAGGGACATGGGGTCAGCCTCCGGCGGCAACAGACTGTTCATGGCGAAAGGGCCATTCGCTAGTTATGCCGAAAAAGCGGGCGGATCAATCCATATGTTGCGGCCCTCCGGTCCGGCCGGGGCATGCGCCCCCGGTACGGCCGGTCGCGTTGGAGTTTTCGGCGGAAGGGAGGCGCGGGATCGTCAGCGCAGCCTGTTCGTGACCTCTTCGATGTCCTGCTCGCGGACGTGGTCCAGCGGCATGGTGCGGGGCGTGCCCTTGGCAAAGTCGATCCTGCCGAGGTCCACCATCCGCACGCGCCGGTTGAACATGGTATGATAGTAGATGATCCTGTTTTTCGTGTCGTTGACCACCGTGTACTGCGTGCCAGCAGGCTGTTCGGTGTTTGCCGTCCCGGCGGATCCCTCGGCCTGGGTGGCCGGGAGGTCGAAGCTGTTCAGAATACGGAAGGATTCCTGTACCGTGTCCTCGCCCCCGGTGGTGGCCCGTGCGGTATGCACAAAGGCCGCGGCCCGGACGAATCGCGACGGCGAGGTGAAATCGCCGGGCAGGCCGAGCATGCCTGAACCGCCTGCCAGGGGCGTGATCTTCAGGTCGCCCCAGGTGCTGTCGGCAAAGGGAGTGTTGGAGAGAAATCCGTAGTTGCGCAGGTTGGTCAGGTGCCAGTCAAAGGTCGGGTTGTTGGCGATAACGCCCACCGGGTTGTCGAAGAAGACGGCCTTGCCTTCCATGAATTCGATGACGACGCTCTCCCCTCCAGGCTCGGTTATCATGCCATGGAGGGGAAAGGGTACGCCCAGGGCGGGGTCCACCACCGGGACGACGCGCACCTCGGACACCTTCTCCCTGACTTCAGCCACTGTGGCGCAGGTGGACAGGATGTAGGCCAGCAGATCGCTCGGGGCCATGGAAACGGCCGCCTTGGCGGGGTCGTATTCGGCATACTCGGCAAACCCCTTGTGAAAGAACATGCCCCCGGCCAGCCCGGCCTCGTTCATGCCCGTGTTGATGACCCGGTTCAGGAGCAGCACCCCGGCAAAACCGTGTTTCGCCTTCCAGGCAATGCCCTTGCCGCCGTCCGGTGTGGTGGACTGGAACGAGGTGTCGCGGGGATAGGCCGCTATCTGCGGCTTGAGGTCGAATTTGCCCCATTCCTGGGTACGGCCGAAGACAACCGTGCCGTCCGCACCAACAAGCTTGACCCCTGTGCACGCCTGCACCGGAGCCGACACCGACAGGCAGGCCACACAGAGGAAAAGCAGACAAAGCGTCCATCGAAAAAGAGAGAACATCATGGCTCCTTTGTTTGCCAAGCAGCATACCGTCAAACACGGGTGGAGACAACAGAGGCGGGAAATCCGGCGGGTTGCGGGCGCAATTCAAGGGAAGGGGCGGGGCGTGTCATCGAAAGATGGGAGAGAGCCTGCTGTGCGAGCTTCAGACGACGTGTTGATATGTGGGGAATCAAGGGCAGGTTATCCAGCCAGGTCGCATTCCACTTGGCTTGGCTCATTTGATGATGAGGCTTTCATGTGTTTGAAGATTTAATATATTGAAGCAGTGGAAGGGTCGTACACCCATTCGCTGTCAAAACAGGTTGTGAGACGTTCGGACAGGAACAGGTCGCCTATGCAAAGAGACATGAAGCGGGTCCCGGAGCTTTTTGATTGCTCGACCCGGTTCAAGGTTCCTCCGTCGAGTTCCTGCATCAGGAAGTCGGAGAGGACGAGGACGTCCGCATTGCGGAATTTCTCCGTGTCGATCATTTTGATGGCTTCGTTAATGGCCGGGGCTGCGTCGGTGCCGCCGTGAAAGGACTTTTTCATGAATTCCATGACGCCGGCCAGCCCCATTTCAGCCGAGATTTCCAGGCACTCGATGTCGGTGGAAAAGTTGATCAGGTAGCAGGCGCGGTTTTCCGTAATAATCCGCATTGCCATAAACAGGGTCACGGCCTTGGCTATGGTCTCGGGCGCGCCCATCATGGACCCGCTGGTGTCGACACAGACGACCATTGGGCCTTTCTCTTCCTTCTTTTCGACTTCGGTTTCCACCTCCCGTTCATACTGCAGCGATTGAAAGCCGATCTTCTCGAAGCACATCAGGCGGGACTCCGCGAATTTGAGATCGAACAGGATTTCCGTCTCGGGAGAGGATATCAGTGCAATCTCCTGCGGAAGCGCAGCAGCAATATCATTGCCCAGCGTCACGCCGGCCAGTTCCTCGCTTGAGTTCACATCAAGCACGGACTCATCGAAGTACTCCGAGGTCAGAATAGTCTCTTTATCAATGGAATTGGCTGAGGAGCGCATTCGGCCGAGCATGTTGCATAGTTGTCTCAGCCCCTCGTCCTCAGAGAGATACTCAACCCATTCCTGCAACTGCCGAATGTCGGAAATCGATGGCGCCCCCTGCGACAGGTCCCAAAAAAGATGTGGCTTCAAACCCATGGGGCCAAGCCCGTCAGCCACGGTTTTAATGAGTCGGAACCACTGTTCCAAATCCTTCAGGAAAACGGCTCTCAATTCATTGATAGCAGCGAGTTCCCATTTTACCTGTTCGCGATAGTGGTGCTTTCCCCATTCCCTGCGCAGGAGCGTCCCCAGCCTCAGGAGTTTTGGCTTGTGAGGGGCTTTCCCGAGTTTTTTGATTTCGTAAGCCCAGAACTTCGTGTCACCGGGAATGCCGAATTTCCGGGTAAAGTCCGAATACTGTGAAACGAGTTCTCCCAGCATTGACAGCGAGAAAGTGCCTGATTGAATTGCGCCATCAAGTGCCGACAGGCTGTCCTCCGCATTTGCAACGGGCGAGTTCGCCTGAAGGAAGGCTTGAGAATCACGGTTCCAGCCAGCGATGGCCTCGTCTATATGCCGGGGAAGCGCTCCGGTGTAGCCGATGTCCAGCAGGCGGTCATGAAGCAGGCCTTTCAGGGCGAAGCTGTTTTTATCGAGGGCGTTACTCATGAGGCTATTGGCATAACGTGATAAGTCGGTCGCAATCCGTCTTGCGGATTTTCATCTCTTCGAGTTGCGCGAGGACGCCCTCCAGGCTGATGTCGGAAATTTTGCTCGGCACAAAGGGAGTCCTGAGGCTGTCCCTTTCTACCTCAAGGCGTTCATCCATTGTTGCAAGCGCTTCGGAAATCCTCTCCTTCAGGTCGATGACCGATTCCTGTAACGAACCGATAAGCCGTTTGTTGATGTCCTGCTTGCG
>CAMYLL010000252.1 GCA_947259235.1 uncultured Pseudodesulfovibrio sp.
GAGGCTGATCTTGATGTTCAGCTTGGACATCATGGAGACAAAGGCCTCGGCGATCTTCTCGTCGTTCACGTAACGGTTGTTGGGGGCGATCATGGTCGCCTCGAAACCGTCGGCCATGCCGGCTTCGGCCATCAGGGCCTTGGCTTTTTCCAGGTCGTGGCGGGGAGTCAGTGCGGGATCGTGGCCCACGTAACCTTCGGGGCTCATCTGGCCAGCGGCGGTGGCGAAACCGTTCATGATCTTTTCGACCACGCCGTTGTTGTCATATGCGTAAGCCATGGCCAGGCGAACCTTGGGGTTCTTGAGGGCCGGGTTGCGCTCGCCGTTGAGCTGGAAGGTGATGATGCGGGAGCCGGACATGGTCACGACCTGCAGGTTGTCCGTGGAACGGATGTGGTCCAGATCCTGGGGCGGCACGGGCATGATGAAGTCCACATCGCCGGAGAGCAGGGCGGCCACGCGGGTGGCGTCGCTCTTGATGGGGCTGAGGACGATCTCTTCGACGTTGCCGTTCTTGTCCCAGTAGTCTGCGAAGCGGGTGAAGACGGTCTTCACACCCTGCTCGCGGGAGGCCACGGCAAAGGGACCCGTGCCGGACTCGTTCTCGTTGGCAAAGGAGGAGTCGGTCTTGATGATCAGGTCCTTGGGCTTGCCGTTCTCATCCGTGCCGGAGTAGAACTGCTTGTCCATGGGGAAAATGTAGGTGGCCATGTTCAGCACCAGGCCGTAGGGCTTCTTGGTGACGAGGTCCACGGTGTATTTGTCGATGATCTTGGCGGGCTCGAAAGGCTCGAAGAGGCCCTTGTAGTCGTCGCTCTTCTTCAGGCGGTCGAGGGTGAAGGCCACGTCCTCGGCAGTGAACTCGTTGCCGGAGTGGAACTTGACGCCCTGGCGCAGGTGAAAGCGCATGGTCAGGTCGTCGATGCGTTCCCACTTCTCGGCCAGGCGGGGCTGGAAGCTCATGTCCTTGCCGTAGCGGACCAGCGGGTCAAAGACCATGTGCGACAGCTGGAGCATGCCGCCGGAGAGCTGTACATGCGGGTCCAGGGAGACCGGGTCGGCGTCCATGGCAAGCTTCAGGGTGACTTTCTCGGGGGCAGCGGGGGCGGCTTTCTCTGCCTGCTGTTCCTTCTTTTCCTCGCCGCCACAGCCAACCAGCATCATGGCGCTCAGGGCGATGGTAAGGATGAACAGGGAGATTTTGCCGGCGGATTTCATCGTCGACAGTTTCATAGGATTTCCTCCGTAATTGTAATCATGCACCGCAGCGGCGGGCGTACACCAAACCTCTCCACGCCCCTTGTGCAGCGCTGCACAGATTTGCAGCACGCGGCCAAGGATTTGCCTTGGACGGGCAACACTGTATAAGGGGCAGACGTAAACGTCACTGGAATACACTCTTCACAGAGATTTAACAATAGCGTCCTTTAACTTTGCGACAGGGTGCGCGAGGCGAAGAATGTTCGGAAAATGTCTTTTAAACACGTGTTTGGCGGCGCTTGTTCTTTTGATGGCCGGGTGCGGCGTATTTTCAGGTGTTGAAGATGGGCTTGAGCCGACGGAAATACTTGTTCTTGATAGCGATTTCGAATTGGCAGCGACCATCGTCAAGGGTGATGTGCTTGGCCTGGACATGCCGGTTCCCGTGAAGAGCGGACGTGAAATCGTGGGGGCATCATTTGACCCGGCGGTGCTCAGGCTTGAGCAGTATCTTGAATATGCCGATGACGGCAGGCGGGCGCGCTACCTTTTCACGGCAATAGAGAGCGGGACCGTGGACATCCTCATCAAGATGGAGCCTGTCGGCGGTGGAGCGGTAGAGATCTATAAGCGGGTCACCGTCAACGTGAGCTCCTGATCCACCGAGACAGTACCACGGGTGGCTCTGCCCTATTCGAACCGCTGGGCCGTCTTCGTCAGCGAGAAGTCGAGGAGCGAGACGCCGTCCATGACCGCCTGGGCCAGGACCAGCGGACTGATGTACTGATTGCGCCAGTCGCAGGTCATGGTCACGGTGTCGCCGTCCAGTGACGCCTCCTTGACCATGGGGCGGATGTCTGCCGTCCTGGTTCCCTTCTTTGTCCGCCGTTCCACCAGAAATTCCTTGGAATCCATGAAAGCGGTCCATTGGGCCATGCGTCCCTCGGCATCATTGACCACTCGCAGCTCGTAGGTTTCCTCCACGGGCTGCGGCTGGCGCTTGCCCATGGACAGACGCTCGGCCCTGATGGGCGCAAGGCCCATGGGCATGACCCGGGCCAGCCGTGCGGTCACGTCCTCGGGCTCGAAATCCTGGCGGAGGAAGACGTTGATCCATTCCGTCTTGCTGGCGACGCCCACGGGCAACGCCATGCCGAAGGAAAGCTTGGGCATGGGGTGGAACCCTGCGGAGAAGCTCAGGGGCAGCCCGGCCCGGCGCAGGGCGCGCTCGAAAACGGCCTGCAGCTCCAACTGGCTCAGGTAGGCGGCCGGTCCGGTTTTCTCGTACCAGAGACGGAAGTGGGACTGCCTGACCGTCAGGTCCGGTTTTTCCACCGAGTAGGGAGGCTGTTCGCCCTCCTGGTCGCGCTCCGGGAAGACCAGCCTGGGACGGATATTCTTGTCGCTCTGGGTGGTCAGGGTGGAGACATGGCCGTCATGGCCGCACACGCCGCAGTTGCGGCAGGCGGCGTAGCGGCAGTCGTCCGTGATGGCCTCGGCCAGGGCGCGGTCGCGTTCCTTGAGCAGGAATTTCCGGGTCAGCCCGCAGGAGAGATGATCCCAGGGCAGGGGGGATTCGGGGTCACGCGGGCCGGTGTACTCGTCCCAGGAGAGCCCCAGCTCGTCCACGGCGCGCTTGTATGGCTCCAGGTCGAGATGGTCCTTCCAGCTGGAGAAGAGCGCGCCGTCGCGGTATGCCCGCTCCACCACGTCCGCCAGCCGTCTGTCGCCGCGCGAGAAGAGCCCTTCCAGGGTGGTCATCTGCGGCTCGTGATACTTGATGTTGATCCGCTTGTGTCGGCGGAACTGTTCTCGCAGGTAGCCGATGCGCCGGTAGATTTCATCGTAGGGTATCTGCGGCTCCCATTGAAACGGGGTCTGGGGCTTGGGCACGAAGGGCGAAACCGCCGCCGAGACCTGGAGCCGCTTGACGTGCCGCCCGGCCGCGTCGCGTACCTTGAGGCAGAGGTCCACGATGGCGTCGAGGTCCGCGTCGGTTTCGGTGGGCAGGCCGATCATGAAGTAGAGCTTGACCCCCTGCCAGCCGTTTTCGAAGAGCAGGCGGACGTGTTCGATGAGCTCGTCCTCGGTCACGCCCTTGTTGATGACGTCGCGCAGCCGCTGGCTGCCCGCCTCCGGGGCCAGGGTCGCGCCGGTGCGCCGGATGGACGAGATGCGCTCCATTATCGGCGAGGAGAGCGAGCCCACCCGCAGAGAAGGCAGGGAGATGGAAATTTGTTCGGCCGCACATTTGTCGAAGCTGCGGGTGAAGAGGGTGTCCAGGGCCGAAAAGTCACCCGTGGACAGGGACAGGATGGAGGTCTCCTCGTAGCCCGTGGCGGCCAGTCCCTTGGTCAGGATGTCGCCCAGGGTGTCCAGGGAGCGCTCGCGCACCGGGCGGTAGATCATGCCTGCCTGGCAGAACCGGCAGCCGCGCGTGCAGCCCCGGGCGATCTCCATGGTCAGCCTGTCGTGAACCGCGCCGAAGGGTACGGTCACGGACCGGGGGAACGGGGTCGCGTCCAGATCGTCCACCACGGCTTTTTCAACCGAATCATAGCCCTCCACAAGGGGCTTGAGCGGTTTGCCCGGACCCTGGTCCTCGAAAAACGACGGGACATAGACGCCGGGAATACCGATCAGGCTGTGCAGGAGTTCGGTCCGGGTCAGGCTGTTTTGTCTGCCTATTTCCACGGCGGCCAGGACCTGGGGCAGGGATTCCTCCCCGTCGCCGAGGACCATGGCGTCAAAGAACGGCGCCACCGGTTCGGCGTTGAAGGTGGATCCGCCGCCCGCGAGGATGAGCGGGTCGCCCTCGCCCCGGTCGGCGGTCCGCAGGGGGATGGCCGCGAGGTCGAGCATGTAGAGGACGTTGGTGTAGCACAACTCGTGGGTGAGACTGAAGGTGATGACATCCATCTCGCCCAGGGGGGTGTCGGACTCCAGGGTGGCCAGGGGGGCGTTGTGCTCCCGCAGGATGGCCGCTGTGTCTTCACACGGCGTGAAGACACGTTCCGCCCAGAAGCGGGGATGGCTGTTGACGACCTCGGAGAGGATTTTCTGCCCCAGGTAGGACATGCCCACTTCGTACATGTCGGGAAAGGCGAGGGCGCACCGCACGGTCACGGTGGCCGGGTCTTTGAACGCGGCGCCCCATTCGCTCCCGATGTAGCGGGAGGGGCGGGGCAGGATGGGCAGCAGTTCTTTCATGTCCTGGGGCCTTGTTTGAGGAAAGGCGGGGCCGGTCCGTTCAAGAACCGGTCCCGCCTTGTCAGATGTGTTTGCAGTTGGTCGGCTAGCCGAGGTCGAGTCCGCCGCCGGCTCCCGAG
>CAMYLL010000253.1 GCA_947259235.1 uncultured Pseudodesulfovibrio sp.
GGCCCAAGGGGGCCAAAATGGCCGGGTGGTGGGAATTTCCGGGCGGCAAGATCGAGCCGGGCGAGTCCGGCAGCCAGGCCCTCGTCCGCGAGCTGCAGGAAGAGCTGGGGATCACCCCGACGGTCTTTGAATACTGGCGCGACCTGGACCACAGTTATGCGGATTTTTCCGTTCATCTTCATTTCTTCAATGTCACTGAATATAGTGGCGAACTGACTTCTCTTGAAGGTCAGAGGATGACGTGGGTTGACCCATCGGCAGTGGTCGAGCTCGATTTTCTGCCTGCCGATGTTCCCGTGGTCGAAGCCCTGCACGGGCAAGGGGGCGTCGGCTGAGCCGTATGGGTAATTCCTTATTGAAGAATTGCCGAAGTCGGCGTATTATATTTGCTTACCCGTCGTAAAGGGCGGGTGTACAGTCTTACCGATAGTTGCAAGGAGTACCAATTGCGCGTCTGTGATCTGATCGAGAAACACTCTCCATTCATCTCCCTTGAATTTTTTCCGCCCAAGGAGAAAGAGGCGTGGCCCGGCTTTTTCGAGGTTGTCGAGAAGCTGAAGCAGCTCTCTCCGCTGTTTGCATCCGTGACCTACGGTGCGGGCGGCGGCACTCAGGACAATACCCTGGAGATCGCTACGCGCATGAAGCGCGACCACGGCGTCGAGCCCATTGTTCATCTGACCAGCGTCGGTGCTTCGGCGGCCACATTGGACTCGTTCCTGGCCAGCCTGCGTGACGCGGGCATCGAGAATATTCTTGCGTTGCGTGGCGATCCGCCCCGCGGGCAGGCTGACTTCGATTTTGATTCCCAGGAGTTCAAACACGCCACTGACGTCATCGAGTTCATCGGGCGGAAGTATCCGCAGATGTGCGTTGGTGGCGCCGCATACCCGGAGCCGCACCCGGAATCGTCCACCATTCAGTCCGACCTCGACATGGTCAACCTGAAGGTACAAAAGGGCGCACAGTTCCTCGTGACGCAGCTCTTTTTCGACAACAGGCTGTTTTTCGACTACGTTGCCCGGCTCCGCTCCATGGGAGCGAACGTGCCGGTTATCCCAGGCGTGCTTCCCATCATGAGCCTGCGTTCCGCCAAATTCATACTCGGCCTGTGCGGCGCGGCGATTCCCGGCAAGTTCCTGAGCGCGCTGGAGAAAGCCAACGAAGAGGGCGGTGATGAAGCCGTCTACGCCCTGGGAATGGAGTATGCCATCAGGCAGGCGCAGGAACTCATCGACGGCGGCGCCCCGGGAGTGCATCTGTATACGCTCAATCGTGCCGAGGCGTGTCTGGAAATCGGCAAGAATTTGAAGATCTAAGGGGGGAAGACTATGAGCAGGAATCCTGTGGTGGCTGTCTGCGGCGCTACCGGCGCGGTCGGTCGAGAGATGTTGAAGATTCTGGAGGAGCGGGATTTCCCGTACAGCGAGATCATTCCCATGGCTTCGGCAAGAAGCATCGGGATCAAGATCCCGTTCAAGGACACCGAGCTGAGCGTTGTGGAGTTGACCGAAGACTCCTTTGACGGGGTCGATCTGGCCCTGTTCTCCGCTGGCGGCTCCACCTCGGAGAAGTTCGCCCCCATCGCGGCCAAGGCCGGTTGTGTGGTGGTGGACAACTCCTCGGCCTGGCGCATGGATGACAATTGCCCGCTGGTCGTGCCCGAGGTGAATCCGCACGATCTGGATTGGCACAAGGGCATCATCGCCAACCCCAACTGTTCGACCATTCAGATGATGCTCGCGCTCAAGCCCATCCATGACGAAGCCAGGGTCAAGCGCGTGGTGGTCTCCACCTATCAGGCCGTCTCCGGCACAGGCCACAAGGCCATCGAGGAACTGGAGAACCAGGTCCGCCGCCTCATGAGCGGCCAGCCCGTGGTGGCTGATGTCTATCCCCATCAGATCGCCTTCAACTGCCTGCCGCAGATCGACGTCTTCATGGAGAACGGCTACACCAAGGAAGAAATGAAGATGGTCAACGAGACCATGAAGATCATGGGCGACAAGTCCATCAAGGTCACGGCCACCTGTGTGCGCGTGCCCGTCTTTTACGGCCACAGCGAATCCCTGAACATCGAGACCGAGGAGAAGCTGACGGCAGACGACGTGCGCGCGTTGCTTGCCAAATTCCCCGGTGTCACCGTAGAGGATTACCCCGAGAAGAAGAGCTACCCGATGCCCATCAACGCCGCCGGCGAGAACGACACGTTCATCGGCCGAATCCGCGAGGACGAGACAATCGCCAACGGCATCAACATGTGGGTCGTCTCCGACAATATTCGAAAGGGCGCGGCTCTGAACACGATCCAGATTGCTGAAACGCTCATTGCGCGCGACTTGCTGCGCGTTCCCTGAAGAAGGAAAAACTGATGGCACACGTTGTGGACAGACAGGCTTACCTTGAGGCGATGCTCGCGGTTCCGAGACCGGGCGCATCCGAGATTCATGCTTTCTATGAGCACCGGATCGGCATGATTTGTACCGACCCGGCCCTTATGCTCATGCCGTGGGATGATCATCTCGTTCATCGCGGCGACGGCATATTCGAAACCATGAAGTTCGTGGGGGGCAAATTGTATCAGCTTGAGCCGCATATGGAGCGCATGCAGCGTTCCTGTCAGGCCATCTATCTGACCCCGCCGTGTTCCTGGGATGATATCCGCGCCCTGGTGCTGGATGTGGCCCGGGCCGGGGGCAAAGATATGGGTATGGTGCGCGTTTTGCTCGGGCGTGGCCCAGGCGGTTTCGGCATCTATCCGTCCGAGTGCCCGGAGGCCAGCCTCTACGTGGTTTCCTATGATATGCATCCCAAGCCGGAGAGCGTGTATGAAAAGGGCGTCACCGCCTTCAAGACGTCCATCCCGGCCAAGCAGTCCTATCTGGCGACCATCAAGTCCATCGATTATCTGCCCAACGTGCTCATGAAACACGAGGCCGAGGAAAAGGGGTACGATTTTCCCTTCTGCTTCGACGGCAACGGATATCTGGCCGAAGGCGCGACAGAGAACGTGTGCATCGTCACCCAGGAAGGCAAGCTCGTCATCCCGGAGTTCACCAATGCCCTGGCAGGCACGACCCTGATGCGGGCGGTGGACTTGATCAAGGCGGAGATGCCCATTGTCTTCAGAGGAATCAGCGAGGATGAGATTCTGGAAGCGCGCGAAGTGATCATCGTTGGAACCACCGGCGACGCCATTCCCGTGGTCCGATTCAACGGCAAGCCCATCCACAATGTGAAACCCGGACCTGTGGCCAAGCGCATCCGCGAGCTGCTTCAGGCCGATCTGCGGGAAAACGGCATCGACCTCTAGCGGTCTTTCCATACTGCCTAATCAAAAAGGGCCGCCCCTGATGGGCGGCCCTTTTTTTGCGCTCTGTGTAGGATCAGGCCCGGAAGGAATACGTGTCGAACTGCCGGATGGCTTCTTGGACCAGAACATCGGTCCCCATCGTCTTCATGTTGAATTCATGCATCATTCTGGTGACTTCAATCGAGTCAGGAATGGTCATGAAGTTGAAGGCCTGGGCCCAGCGGTCGCCGCGAAGGTAGGACAGTGCCCAACGGACCGTGTGCATGTGAAAATATGATTGGTTGTTGATGACGATCATGGCCTTCCAGCGGCCGTCTTCGGCACGCTCCCGAAAGGGTGTCTTGGCGTGCTCGCAGGTGGCGAGGGGGTAATTGACATGATAGAAGACGCTGCCCGCCGTCGCTGCCTGTACCCATAAATCCCAGTTGCGGTAGATGGTGTTGCTCCTGAACCCGGCGACGCGGTCCCACACTTCCCGGCGCATCATTACCGCCGGGCCAAGGAAATTCACGGTCTGGAGCAGGGAGTCGTCAAAGTCCGGCAGTTGGACCAGGCCCGGTCTGGTTGACGAATTTCTTTCCGGAGCGAGGCGGATGTAGTCCGCATACATGATTTCTGCTTCAGGACAGTCGGTGAAGACCGAGAAAGCCGTGGTCAGATACTTCTGGTCCAGGCGGTAGTCCGGCCGCATGAAGAGCAGCAGGTCACCGCGGGCCTGATCTGCTGTGGCGTTGAGCGCATCGCTGACGCTGCACTCCGGCTCCACCGGGACGATCGTCACGGCGTCGGTGTTCGTTATTGCCGCCCAGGCCGAGCGCGAGGGAAGAGGATGAGCACCGTTTCCACCCACGAGGATTTCCACCGAATCCAGGCCCGTTGACTGACGGGCGATGGATTGCAGCATGCGAGGCAGGCTGGGATGGTTTTCCAAGTCGGAAACGAGTATCGAGACATTGTGGCGGTTGCCCATTGTCAGCCCCTTCCGTGGGATGCTTGTTTGCTTCTGAGCAGGCACGCACAATCCGTGTGCGTAGTTTGGCTTGCTCGTACTGTTTTTATCGACATGATAATAGATATCTTTAGGGCTGAAAGAATTATTTTTGAAAATTCCTGACGTGCGCTTTTCATACCATCCCTTGCATCGACTGCATCCTTCACGTATGTATTGCAAAAGTCAGAGAGAATTACGGCCCTTTTTATCGAGCGGG
>CAMYLL010000254.1 GCA_947259235.1 uncultured Pseudodesulfovibrio sp.
AGAACGAAAGCAGGCCCACGGCGATAACTACGGATATGACGCCGGAAAACAGAATTCTATACAGATTCTTGCCGCGTATGATGTTGCGGTTGGACATGAAACTCCTTGGGTCGTCAGTCAGGAAAATTGAGCAGGACGAGATCCACGGCCGACTCGGTCAACGCGTCCATCTCCCCGCCGTGGTCGTAACCGGCCAGATGCAGCATGCCGTGGGCCAGCAGTCGCCCAAGATGTTCCACGGGAAGCTGGCCGTAAAGGTCTGCCTCTCGGGCCAGGGCATCGACGGACAGGACCAGTTCGCCGAGATACCCGTCCATATCCGTATCCTGAACGCCTGGCTCGGAATCATTCCCGTTACCAGGAGGCTGATCCGCCGGAAAGCTGAGAATATTTGTCGGACCGGGGCAGCCCATGAACTCCTGATTGAACCGGGCTATTTCCTTATCACCAACGAGTTTGATCTCGACCCCGCGTCCTGACAGATCGAGGGCCTCGGCAACCACGGCGAACACCGCGTCGAACTCGCGCCGCGACAGGGGAAAGGCCGGGTCAAGCCGGGTTTCGCGTATGACCCTCACGGTGGCGCTCATCACTCGGTCCGTGCAATTTCATGGGTATCGTAAGCGCGGACGATGCGTCCAACCAGCGGGTGGCGGATAACGTCGTGCTCGTCGAAGAGGATGAACTTAACCCCTTTGACGCCGTCGAGGATGGTACGGGCGTTGAGCAGACCCGAGCGGGCGTTGACGGGCAGGTCGATCTGGGTGACGTCACCCGTGACCACGGCCCGCGAGCCGAATCCGAGGCGGGTAAGAAACATCTTCATCTGCTCCGGCGTGGTGTTCTGCGCCTCATCGAGGATGATGAAGGCGTCGTTGAGTGTGCGCCCGCGCATGAAGGCCAGCGGGGCCACCTCGATGACGCCGGTCTCCTGATATTCCTGCACCCTGGAAAACTCCATCATGTCGTGCAGGGCGTCGTACAGGGGGCGCAGATAGGGATTGATCTTCTCGGCCAGATCGCCGGGCAGGAAACCGAGCTTTTCCCCGGCCTCCACTGCGGGCCGGGTCAGCACGATGCGCTTGACCTCGCGGCGCAGCAGCGCGCCCACGGCCATGGCCACGGCGAGATAGGTCTTGCCCGTTCCGGCCGGGCCGATGCCGAAGGTCAGGTCGTGCTGGCGGATGGCGTCGAGATACTCCCTCTGATTCAGGGATTTCGGAGAGATGGTGCGCTTGCCCGAGGTGGCGTAGACATCTCCCTTGAACACTTCCCCCACATCGGCCGACGGCTGCCGCAGGCGAAATCGACATCCTGGGGATAAAGACTCTTGCCCGCCTTGAGCATGGCATAGAGTTGCGAAAGCACCTGTCCGGCCTGATCGGCCGCTCCCTCGCCGCCCTCATCGGACGTAATACTCACGGCGTTTCCACGGCTCTCCAGACGCACGCCCATGCGCTCGCCCATCAGCTTGAGATGCTGATTGTGCGGCCCGAAAAGCTGGCTGGCCAACCTGCTGTCATCAAATTCAAGTTTCATGTCGGACGGTCTTGCTCTTTGTTTATGCGTTGCGGCGCGACCAATTGATGGCCGGACCTTTCGTGTTGATCATGTCCCGGGGCGGCTCACATTCTTTTCCTGAGAAACATCCATCGGCACACCCTGCGTTCCATGAAATTGGCAAGCTCGTAAAGAGCCGCGCCCATCAGACTCATGCCGATGATCCCCACGAACATGCCCAGATAATCCATGGCTCCCCATGCGTCCATGATCATATATCCCAGGCCCCGCGTGGTGGCAAAGGATTCAACGAAAAAGAGCACGGCCACCGAGACTCCGGTCCCGAGACGCAGGGCCGTGAAGCCATGCGGCAGAGCCGCGGGGACCAGCACCTCGCGCAGCACATCGAGGCGCGAACCGCCCAGGGAACGGACCGAATCAAGATACTTGGGATGAATGGACCGGACCCCGTCCCGCGTGGTGACCAGTATCTGGTAGCCCAGGATCAGGGCGATCATGGCTATCTTGGATGCGTCACCCAGGCCGAGCAGCAGCAGGAACACGGGCAAAAGCACAATCTTTGGGATGGGATAGGTCAGAAAAATGAAGGGCGCGAGCATGGCGTCTGCCCGCCTGACGCTGCCCATAACAAGCCCCAGGGGAAAGGCGATGCCAAAGGCGATGACCATGCCCATGACGGCACGAAAAGCGCTGACGCCGAAATGTTCCCAGAAAATACGGGTGGGCAGGGCCGCGAAAAAAGCCCGGATGGCGTCCTCCGGGTTGGGGAGAATCACTCCGCCAAGGGCCATGGCCGCCAGCTTCCAGAGCAGGCCGAGAACCATGAGCACCGCAACATAACGCAGGGCCGGTCTGACGTTCACCATACGTCCTCCACCGTGTGCCGAAGCTCCTTGAGCAGCCGGAAGCACGCCTCGGTATCGCGGATGGATTCGTCGCCGAAGCCGGGATTGTCAAACATGGCCACCGGCCGGGCCGGGCGATCCGACAGGACCATGATCCGTCTGCCCAGGACAACGGCCTCCTCAAGGGAATGGGTCACAAGCACAAAGGGAACCCGGCGCCGTTTCCAGACGTCGAGGAGCGTGTGCTGGAGCCGCTCGCGGGTCAGCGCGTCCAGGGACGAGAACGGCTCGTCGAGGAGCATCAGCCGCGGGCGCGACACAAAGGCCCGGGCAATGGCCACCCGCTGCTGCTCTCCCCCGCTCAGGGTTGCCGGGTAATCCTGGTCGTGGCCCGCCATGCCAAGTTCCACCAGTTGGAGCCTGGCCCGTTCAAGCCGTTCGGCACGGGGAACTCCCTGCACCTTGAGGCCCAGGGCCACGTTGTCCACCACTGTGCGCCACGGAAGCAACCCGTAGTCCTGCAAAATGATGGAGATATCGGGAGTCGGCCCTTGCACCGGACTGCCGTCGAGAAACACCGCGCCGGTGTCAGGCCGGGAAAGCCCGCTGAGCATATAGAGCAGCGAGGTTTTACCACAACCCGACGGACCGACCACTGCCAGAGTCTCGTCGCTGGACAGTGTGAACGATACGCCGTCCAGTATGCGGTCCCCGCCGTGGGCTTTCCCGAGATTGTCGGCTGTGAGCATTGACTGTCCGGGTGCTGGCTTGTTCTTAGGGAATGATGGGTGAAAGCACAATTTCATTGGGCATGCGCTCTGTGAGCAGCCCCTTTTCGATCATCCACTCCTGCACCTCCGACAACTCGGCGTCGGTGGGCAGCGTTGGCTGCGGATATCTATAGACAGGGAACTCCGCCATCAGGGGCTTGGGAATCCGACACGTCGCAGCCATGAGCGCACGATATTTCTCGGGCGTGGCAGCCAGCCTGGTCACCGCCTCCTTGTAAGCGGAAATGAATCGGGTATAGGTCTCGGCGCCGTCGGTGAAATACTTGCGGTGCAGGCAGAGCACGGTCAGGGGCAGATTCAGGCTGTCCGCCGTGGTCAGCACACCACCGCCCTTGAGCTTGGCAAGGGAAAGCAGCGGCTCGGGCAGAAGCGCCGCGTCCAGTTGGTCCGCCATGAGCATCTGGAGCCTGATGGGGATCTTCTTGACCTCAACCCGTTTGAAATAGCCGGGTTCAGAGCCAAGGCTCTTCTCCATCTTGTCCGCCAGGAACTCCATGATGGTGGACTTGGAGAGGCCGAGGGAATGTCCCTTCATCGTCGAGAACGCACCCTCCTTGTTTTTCGGCGAGAGGGCGATGCCGAACATGGGATAGCCGGGCGCCGTGCGCCATGAGGTCAGGGCTATGTACATGGGCACGTTCTGATTGATGAGCATGAAGGTGGCGATGAGATCGCCGAAATAACCATCGAGCTGGCCGGTCTGCATGGCCGTGTCACGCTCCAGGGCGGAGGCAAAGGGAACCAGCTCCACGTCAAGACCCTGCTCGGAAAACAGGCCGTCCTGCACCGCCACCTGCATCGGCAAGGTGTCGAGCACGGGCAATATCCCGAACCGTATGGACACGTTGGCCGCATGGGCGCTTGTGGCAAGGACCAAGGCCAGGGACACTGCAAACACAAATTTCTTCATGCCAATACTCCGTTCATTATCTTGCGGCCTTCTAGCATGGCCGAAAGAGAAAGAAAAGAAGCCGTCGGCTTTGTGACGTCCCCGGTCAGACGGGTATCAACCCCGCGTGCCCGCCAGGCTATTCCGCGCAGGCGTGGTGGTGACGATGATAGATCATTGCCCGGCCCACCAGCAGCAGAACCGCCACGGCCGAAGCGACGCCGGCCCACTCGGGCAGCGTCTCGTCCACCTGCGACACAACGGCGCGGATATCGAGCCCCAGGCCGATATAGAGCCGGTCGACCAGCCATGCCAGGACCAGAGAGCAAAAGACGATGGACGTGACGTAGAGCGCGGCTGCCCGCTTGCCTAGAGTCTTGAGCATGACGGTGATGGTGGCTCCGTTGGTGGCCGGACCGGCCAGGAGAAAGACCAGGGCCGCCCCT
>CAMYLL010000255.1 GCA_947259235.1 uncultured Pseudodesulfovibrio sp.
TTACCGACGACGGCGTGCATGACACCGGCTGCTCGCTCAAGGTCATGCGGACCGATCTGCTCAGGCGCCTGCCCCGCTTCAAGAATATGCATCGTTATTTCCCCATCCTCATGAAGATGCAGGGAGCGCGCATACGCGAGGTGAAGGTCAACCATCGCGAGCGGTTCAGCGGGGTGTCCAAGTACGGCACAATCGACCGCGCCGTGGCCGGAATCTATGACCTCATCGGGGTCCAGTGGCTCATCAAGCGCCATATTGACTACACGGTGAAGGAAAAGAAGTAGGCCCATGCATCTGCCCGCCTACTGGTGGCTTCTGGCCCTCCCGGTCATTGTCCAGGGGGCTTTTTTCGTTCGATTGGCTGTTGTACGCCTGCTGGGCAAGGGAGTATGTTTCCTGTCGCGTCGGGGCGTCATTTTGCTCTACGCATCCGGTTCTGCCGGGTTGGCATACGGCATTGTCCAGCGAGATCCCCTGTTCGTGGTCGGCCAAGGGTGCCTCATGCTCGTCTATTCCAGATTACGCAAGTCCCAGACGGAAGATGAAGACGGATAAAAATATGACCGATGAGCGGAGCGTGGAGAAGGGAAGGGGCGTCAGGGCCGTGGTCAAGGGGCTGGTCATGCTGGCCGGGCTCGGACTTGCCGTGTACCTGGGGCGCAGCCTGGGACTGGGCGACATGCTCAGGAACACCCAGTGGTTCAATGATCATGTTTTGGGTACCGGGCCCATGTCCGTGGTTATTTTTCTGGCCGTGGGCGCTGTCTTCACGGCCGTGGGGCTGCCGCGTCAGATGGTCGGGTTCCTCGGCGGATTCGCCTTTGGCGCGCTGGGCGGCACGGTGCTCTCCACGCTGGGCGCCGGTTTGGGATGTGCCCTGGCCGCCGGATACGCCCGGTGGGGCGGGCGGGAATTCGTGGCCCGCAGGCTTGGGCGGCGTATCCTCAGAGTGAACGCGTTCCTGCGTCACAAACCGTTCAAGACGGCTCTGGCCATTCGTTTCTTTCCCTTCGGCAGCAACGTGTTGACCAACCTGGCCGCAGGGGTCAGCGCTATTCCGCTGATGCCCTTCATTCTCGGTTCCACCCTCGGATACATCCCCCAGAATTTCATCTTTGCCCTGTTCGGGGCAGGCATGAACCGCGAATCCACGGTGGGCATGGCCCTCTCGCTGGGCATGGGCGTGGTACTTTTCGTCGTCTCCATCTGGATAGGCATGGCCGTATATCGCAGCTACAGGGCCGAGGCGGCCAGCGCCGGACTTGATCTGCCCGAAGAAGACTAGTTGATCCCGGGGAGGCCGGGCGACTTGGAAGAGACGGGCCGGGTCGGCCCCGGTCAGGACCGCCGGAGCAGGCGGCTGAGGCCGTGCCGCCAGACAAGCCACACCCCGATTCCAACCACCACACCGAGCAGCCATCCGGCGATGACGTCCGTTGGGTAGTGCTTTCCCAGATAGATGCGTGAATACCCCACCAGCAGGGGCAGGAGCAGGGGCCATCGGCCCAGCGCAGGCCAGATCAGGCAGGCGAGCAGGGCCAGGCACATGGTGTTGGCGGCATGGCCGGAAGGGTAGGATGTACCTGTTTCCTTGGTCTGGACAAAGTCGTCCGGGGTGCGCTCCCACGGTCCGTGGGCCTGGTTGTGTACGCCGGGAAGCGCGTTGAGGGGACGGACGCGCTTGACCTGGTTCTTGACGATGTCCGTGGTGGCGTTTGAGAGGCCCATGGCTGCCAGGAGCACGATGACAAAGATCATCTGCCGGAATCCCTTCCTGTAGACGGCAAAGGCCATGGCCACGGCCAGGCTGACCATCAGGACGGTCATGGACGAAAGCAGGGGCATGATCAGGTCGAACAGGCTGCATCGCCACTGCTGGTTGATGAGCAGAAGCAGCTTGAGATCGAGGGCGGGCGTCAGAAAGAACATGAGGCTCCTTGGGCGTTGAAGTCCGCGATTCATACCGTTCTTCGTCACGTTGGGCAACCATTGCCGTCTTGTCAAAGCCCGATTTATCGTTCACAAGGAGACGCGATGTCGAATACTGAAAATTTTGGCCGATTGGCCGTTGTCATGCCGCGGCTGAGTCGCTACGGCGGGGCAGAGTCCTTTGCCTGGCGGCTGAGCGAGATCCTGGCCCGGCGCGGCCACACGGTGGACTTCATTTGCGCCCGTTGCGAGACCGAGCCGCCCGAGGGGGTCACCCCGGTAGTGGTGGGGCGTTTTGGCGGCTTGCGGGTCGTCAAGATCGTCTGGTTTGCCCTGATGGCCGAGCGCGCGCGGCGACGGGGGAAATACGATCTCGTTTTCGGCATGGGCAAGACCGTCAACCAGGATATCCTGCGCATCGGCGGCGGGCCCATATCCATGTTCTGGAAGCTTTCCATCCACGCGTGGCCCAAGGGCTTCCCCCGCTGGTTCAAGGCGTTGCGTCGCTGTCTGGCCCCGGCCAACTGGGCGATCCACGCCCTGGACGCCGTCCGTTTGAAGCGCACGCCGCGCATCGTGGCCGTGTCCCATCTCGTGCGTGATTGGACAGTGGCCGCCCATCCGGGCCTGGACCCCGCAGATATCGACGTTGTCTACAACCGGCCGGACCTGAGCCGCTTCTCCACGGTCAGCGACGAACAGCGCGCCGCGCTCCGACTGGAGGCGGGCATAGAACCGAATCAGATCGTCATCGGCACGGCCGCCACGAATTTCGTACTCAAGGGTATTCGTCCGCTGCTGATGGCCTTGGCCCGACTGCCTAGGGAACACGTCCTGCACGTGGCCGGAGGACGCAAGCCGGATAAATACCTTCGCCTTGCCCGCGAGCTTGGGGTCGAGGACCGTGTCAGATTTCTGGGACGGGTCGACGATATGGCGTCCTTTTACCGCCGCATCGACGTTTTTGTGCTGGCCACCTTCTATGACGCCTGCTCCAACGCGGTATTGGAAGCGCTGGCCTGCGGATGCCGGTCCATATCCAGCGCGCTCAACGGCAGCGCCGTCTTTCTGCCGCCCAAATGGGTTTTTCCCGATCCCGGCGACGTGCCCGCGCTGGCGGATATCCTGCTCCGTGTTTCGCAAGAGGGTCGCCCTGCTCCCTTTGCCTGGCCATCGGACGTGCCCTGCGGTCTTGATCCCTATGTTGCAATGATTGAACGCTCCCTTGCATCAAAGACAAAATGAAGACAATTTTTCTTGTTCCAGCCGGAGGGCGTCGGTCACAGGCTGCGTTCAGGGTTGCGCCCCATGTCGCCAATGGGCGGGCCAGGGGTGTCGATGTCGGCCTGCTTGAGGTGCCGGCTTCGGCTCTCGCGAGGTATGCCTTTTTCAGCAGACTCCCTCGCGCCGACGTATACGTCGTGCATCGAGAATTCTTGAGCGGCTATGAAATCCGGTCGCTCCGGCGGCTGTGCGACAGTATCATTTACGATTATGCCGACGCGGCCTGGACCATGCCTGACACGGAATTGAGCTCCGTCCTGTCGCGACGGCGGGCCGCACGGCGCGCTCGCCGCTTCGAGCTGATCTGTTCCGAAGCGGATCAGTGCATTGTCGAGAACATGATGCAGGCCCATATGGCGGCTCCGTACCAGGATCAGGTGCGTATCGTTCCCACTGCCCTGGACCCGGATGTCTATACGCCAGGGGAAGGCTACGGCCACAGCGACGCCCTCCGCGTGGGCTGGCTGGTGACGGGGGGCGACTGGGAGGGCTTGATTGGGATCGTGGACCGGCTCGCTGACCATGCAGGGCCCATGCAGTTTTCCATTGTTTCTGATGTTCCTTATGACGGACCGGGACGAGATTTCGTCTTCTGGTCGTCCCCGGACCCCACGCGTGAGGTGTCCCGGCTCCAATCCATGGACATTGGGCTGGCCGTCTACCCTGATGACGGATACTCCCGAGCGGGGAGCGGGCTTGACGTGCTACGCTACATGGCTTGCGGCGTTGCCGTGGTCGCCTCGGACCGGGGCGGTGTCAGCGAGATTATTGATCACGGTATCGACGGCTTCCTGTGTCGCGAAGCCGAGGACTGGCCGCGGTATGTCCTGCGTCTGGCCGAGGATGAGGACCTGCGGCGCAGGATGGTCGAGGCGGCCCGGCTCAAGGTCGTGTCGAAGTTCGGCCTTACCGAGGCATCGGACCTGCTGTGGTCCGCGATCGGGGCCGCATAGGCGGATGTCGTTTGTTGCAAGCGGCACTATGCAGGAGCCGCACATGCGCGATTGAAAGGGGGCCGATGATCGGAAGAGTCGGTATAGAGATTGTAGATGACTGCGATCTAGAGCAGGTAACACGCGTTGTTTTTTTGTGTTTCCTGGATAATGGATGACAGAAAAAAAGCCGGGTTTCCCCGGCTTTTCTCGTGTGGTTCTATTCCGATTCAAGATATCTTTTGAAATACTCGATGGTCTTGACCAGCCCCTGGCGGAGTGGAATGGAAGGCTCCCAATCCAGGGTCTTTTTAGCCAGGGTGATGTCCGGCTTGCGCTGCA
>CAMYLL010000256.1 GCA_947259235.1 uncultured Pseudodesulfovibrio sp.
CCTCTCGGCCAAGGGCGAGCGCACCCGGCTGATGCAGAAGGCGGAAGGCGGCTACCGCGAGGTCACCCCCTGGACCTCGGAAGGATTCACCGACGTCACCGCACGCGTTACTCTCGACGATGTCGGGAACATGCCTTTTGCCGCCCGCGAAAGCCTCGCCGACCGGGACCAGCAGGTCTATTCCCTGGGCGTCCGCGTCGACGGCCCGATGTGGTGGGTGGTTCAGGAGTCCGACTTCACGGCCGCCATGGCTCCCATCGAGGGCTTCACCCGCACGGTGTACATCGTGGCCGGGTTGGGCATCCTCACCGCGCTGCTCATCGCCGGTCTGGCCTGGTGGGTGCTGGCCGGAGTCCAGAGCCAGCGCATCGCCGAGGAATTCAAGGCCCTGGCCACTCAGATAGACGATCAGAAGCGCTTCATCGATTCCATCAACGCAAACATCGACGAATTCATCACCCTCAAGGACCTTGAGGGGCATTATACCTATGTCAACGAGGCGTTTGCCGAAGCCGTTGGCCGGGGCATGGATGAGTTGATCGGCATGGACGCGGCGGCCGTCTTCGGCTTTGACACGGCCAAGCGACTTTCGTCGGTGGATGATCTGGTGCTCAAGGACAAGCGCAAGATGACCATCAACGAGCCGGTGTTCCTGCGCTCCCAGCGCCACCAGTTCCAGATATCCAAGTCGCCATACTGCGATCAGAATGATTCCTGCCAGGGCATCGTCGAGGTCTACCGGGACATCACGGAGTTCGTGGCCGTGCAGGAAAAGAACAAGCGGCTCATCCAGCGCGCCATGGAAGCACTCGGTTCCACCATCGAGGCGGCGGACCCCTACCTGGGCGGGCATACCAAGCTGCTGGCCGGGCTTTCGGTCGAGGTGGCCCGGGTCATGGGTCTTTCCGAAATGGACATTTCCGAGATCGAGACGGCGGCCAACCTCTCGCAGATCGGCAAGATGTTTGTCCCCAACGAGATCCTGACCAAGCCGGGCAAGCTCACCGACGAGGAAATGGCCACCATGGAGGAGCACGTGGAGCACGCCTACCGCATCCTCAAGGACATTGACATCGCCGAGGGCGTGCTGATGGCCATCTATCAGATGAACGAGCGCAACGACGGCAGCGGGTATCCCAAGAAGCTGACGCAGGATGAAATCATCCAGACCGCGCGCATCCTGTCCGCACTCAACGTCTTCTGCGCCATGATCCGGCCCCGCGCTTATCGCGGAGCCAAGGAGCCGCAGCAGGCTCTCGAAATCCTGACCGCCGAGGCGACCAAGTTCGATCCGGCGGTGGTCAAGGCTCTCGGCAACGTCGTCAAGACTCCTGCGGGAGAGCGCCTGTTGAGCGTCAAGGCCTAGGCCGGTTCCACCCATCTGGTTTCAAGGCCCCGGCGCTGCGGCGTCGGGGCCTTTTTGCTGATTAGTTTTTTCACGAATGGGTTTGCATATCCATATCCTCTTCTGTATAGCCATCTGTCCCGCAACCATATACAGCACTCTCAGGATCATCAGAGGAAAACATGCACATCAAACGTTGGAACGCCGAGAACGGCTACAGACAGGCAATAGTCCTGGGGCTGCCGCTGGTGGTGAGCATGCTCTCGTCAACGGTGATGACCTTCACGGACCGCATTTTTCTGGGCAGCTATTCCCTGGCCGCCCTGGGCGCGTCGCTCCCGGCGAGCATCGCGGCCTTCCTCTTTCTCTCTTTTTTCTTCGGGGTGGTGGAATATGTGGGCGTCTTCGTCTCCCAATACACGGGAGCCACCAGGCACGAGCGGGTGGGCGCCGCCGTGTGGCAGGGGCTGTGGTTTTGCGTGCCCGCAGGGCTCATCCTGGCGTCGCTGTGGTTCATAGCCGAGCCGCTCTTTGCCCTGGCCGGGCATCCGCCGGACGTGCAGGAACTTGAAGTGCTCTATTTCCGCATCCTGACTCTGGGCGGCGGTCCCTTTCTGGTGGGCGTCTGCCTCTCCTGTTTCTTCAGCGGCCGGGGGCTGACCAAGCCCGTCATGGTGGTGCACATGGCGGCCACGGCGCTCAACATCCCGTTGGACTATTGCCTGATCAACGGATACGGCCCCTTTCCCGAGCTGGGCATAGCGGGCGCGGGCATCGCCACAGTCATCGGCTATACGCTGCCCGCAGTCTGCTTCGCCATAATGACCTTCACCGCAGGGAACGAGGCAAACTTCAAGATTCGCTCCGCGTTTCATTTTGACCGGACCCTGTTCTCCCGGTTCATGCGCTTCGGCCTGCCCGGGGGTGTCCAGTTCTTCATCGACATGTTCGCCGTGACCTTTTTCGCCTTCATGGTCGGGCGGATCGGTCCCGTGGAGCTGGCCGCGACCAATATCGCCATTTCCGTGGACACCCTGGCCTTCCTCCCGATGATCGGCATGCATGTGGCCACCAGTATCATGGTGGGCCAGGCCATGGGGCGGGGCGAGCCGGACCAGGCCGCCTACGCCACAAAGAGCGTTCTGCATATCGCCCTAGCATACATGGTGATGATGGCCGCGATCTTCATACTCTTTCCCGAACCGCTGATAGGTTTGTTTCGCGCTCGGGGGTCCGCGCCGGGCGATTTCGCCCCGGTCGTTGCCAGCGGGACGTTGCTCCTGCGTTATGTGGCCGTCTTCACCCTGGTGGATGCCGTGGCCATCACCTACATGGGCGGGCTCAAGGGCGCGGGCGACACCCGGTTCATCATGTTCACCATGGCGGTGGCGTCTTTCTTCTGCATGGTCCTGCCCCTGAGCCTCCTCAACTATTTCGGCCTGATGGGCTTGCACGGACCCTGGATCTGCCTGCTGTCCTATGTCATTGTGCTGGCCGCGACGTTCATGACCCGTTTCCGCAAGGGACCATGGCGGTCCATGCGGGTCATCAACGAGTAGCGTGCGCACTCCCGCGTCGGCAGGGTGCTCCTTGCCGAACAGCAGACGCAGAAGGGGCGCGGCTTTTACGGCCGCGCCCCTTCTGCGTCTGCTGAGAGCTGGAACCCCAGACGTCTAGTTGGGGACAGTGTCGTAGGCGTTCTCCGAAACCTCAAGGGTTTTGATGAGCTGGCCTTCCAGGGTCAGGAACTTGTAGATGGTGAAGTCCCGGTTGCTTTGGGCCGTTTCAAGCAGGACGCTGTTGCTGAAGACTTCGTTGATGGAGTCGAGGACGTCGAGCAGGGAACGCTGGCCAACGTTGAACTGCATCAGGTACATGTCGCGCGATTCCATGCTGTACTGGAGCGCTTCCTGGTGCTTGTCGATCTGGGCCACGGCGGTTTCGTACTCGGTCCAGGCGGTGGCCACCTGCCGGGTCAGGTCGTCGATGGCATCCTGCAACTCCTGCTGGGTCTGCTTGATGCGGGCGTTGGCAGCCTGGGTGGACTGATAGTCCGAACCGCCGCTGAACATGTTCCAGGACATGGCCAGCATGGCCCGGTCATCACGCAGATATTGCGACGATCCGTCGAGGTGGTCGGTGTAGCGGGAGCTGACCTTGATGTCGAGGTCCGGGTAGAGGCTGGACCGGGTGACGTTCTTGTCCTTCTCGGCGATCTCGACCTCGGATTTGTAGACCTTGATCTTGGGGTTGTTGTCCATGGTGGTCTCAAGGACCTGTTCCAGGGAGGCCGGGACATATTCGGGGTGGTAGTCAAGCTCGGCCAGCGGGCCGGGAGCGCGTCCGGTCTGGCGGACATATTCCGCCTCGGCTGTGCGCAGGTCGCCAACATAGGTGATCAGGGTGGACTCGGCTCGGGCCACGCGGCCTCGGGCCTGCATCTCGTCCGCCTTGCTGCCTGCGCCGCCCGCCACCCGTTCGGCGATGGAGTCGAGCACTCCCTGGTGGTCCGTGACGTTGCTCTCGGCCAGGGCGATGAGTCTGCGCTCGCGCACCACGTCGATGTGGGCGCGGATGGCGTCCAGGGCGATGGTCTCGACGTTGTCGTACAGCCTGTTCTCGGCGGAATCGAGCCGGGCCTGTGAGCCCTCGTAGGTGTTAATGCGGTCCAGGCCGTCAAACACGTTCTGGGTCAGGGTCAGGCTGGAATCGGAAGCCGTGCGCACGCGATCTTCGTTGCCCACGGTGCGGCCGGTTTGGGTGTTGTATTTCTGAAAGCCGTATTGCGACGAGAGATCCAGGGACGGGAAAAAGCGTCCCAGCGCCGAGGAGAGGTTGCGAGACACGGCCTCGCGATTATAGAGCAGCGCCTTGATCTGCGGATGGTGTTTGACGGCGATGACGGCGGTCTCTTTGAGAGACGTGGTTCCGTCGACTTCCGCGTGGGCTGCGTTGCCGCCAAGGAGTGCGCAGAGTAGGATCAGTGTGGGGAGAAAAAATCGTTTCATGTCACGTTCGCAATAGGTTCAGTCGTTGTGTGAGATCGAAAACAGGTATAATTATGGGGCTGTACCAGATAACTAGCCCATATGTTCTCTAACCCACTGTTTCAGCTGTTTAAACTGGCTTCGCG
>CAMYLL010000257.1 GCA_947259235.1 uncultured Pseudodesulfovibrio sp.
TGGAAGCGGCTCGGAATCTGGCCGGACTTGGCGCGCTCGGTCCCTGGTCGGCCGTGGTCGCTCCCTGGCAGACCAAGGGACGCGGGCAGCTGCGCCGCCCCTGGGTCTCGTCCCCGGGCAACCTTCATATGTCTCTCGTCGTGCCCGCGCCGCCCGAATCCGGTCCCTGGCGAGAGGCCATTGCCGATCTGCTGCCTCTGGTGGCGGGATACATCTTTGCCGAGGCGCTCAGCGCGCTCGGCGGCGATATCTGGATCAAATGGCCCAACGACCTGATCCAGTTCGACCGGAAAGTCGGCGGTATCCTGATAGAAGAAAGAAATGATCTGGTTGTTCTCGGACTCGGCCTGAATCTGGTGGACTCGCCTCCTGACAACTTGATGCGCGAAGATCGTTCTGTTTCGGCAGGGGTTTTGGGAATTCCGTACCATGTGGGCGGGCCCCTGGCCCTGTGTGAACAGCTTGTAAACCGTGGAAGAAAGTTGTATTCAATCTTGTTCAACGAGTTGGAACCATCCCGATTTCCGTCGGTCGTAGCCAATCGCCTTGCCTGGCGCGGCAGGCGGATTCAAGTCCGGGAAGGGGATGATGATATCTACCAGGCTGAAATCATGGGTATTTCGCCAAATGGTGGGCTTGTTTTGCGGAGAGAGGGCAGGGAGACAGTCCTATACTCCGGTTCCATTTTTCCATTGTAGGTTCCGCGTCTTCGAGGCGAAGCGGAGCCTACGCGACGTTTTTACAGCCACATACGTTCAAGGAGATCAGTGAATTCCATGAAGCCGAAGACCTTTGAAGAGGTTCTTGAAGAGGTCAAGGGGAAGCGGATTCTCGTAGCCAACCGCGGAATCCCTGCCAGGCGCATCTGCCGTTCCATCACCGAGATGTTCAACGCCAAGGCGATTATGACCGCCACCGACGTGGACAAGACATCTCCGGCGACCTCCGGTGCCAACGAGCTGCTCATGCTCGGCGCCGACCCCCGTGCCTATCTCGATCTGGATAAAGTCATCCGGGAAGCAAAAGCCAACGACGTCGTCGCCATCCACCCCGGATGGGGATTTGGTGCCGAGGACGATACCTTTCCCGCAAAATGCAAGAAAGCTGGTCTCATCTTCATCGGGCCCGAGCAGGAGCCCATGCGCATACTCGGCAACAAGGTCGCGGTCCGCAAACTGGCCATCGAGCAGGGCGTGCCTGTTGTGCCCGGTTCCGACGGCGCGGTCTCCATCCCCGAGGCCCGCGCCATTGCCAAGGAGATCGGGTTCCCGGTCATGCTCAAGGCCGAGGGCGGCGGTGGCGGCCGGGGTATCTACGAAGTCTATAAGGATGAAGACCTTGAGAACGCCTTTTCCAAGGCGTCGGCCCTGGCTCAGGCGTCCTTTGGCAACCCGCGCCTGTATGTCGAAAAATTGCTGACCGAGGTCCGCCACATCGAGATCCAGGTCATCGCCGATCACTACGGCAATGTTTTCTGCTTTGACGAGCGCGACTGCTCCGTTCAGCGCAACCATCAAAAGCTCATAGAAATCACCCCCTCGCCCTGGCCAAAATACACCAATGCGCTGCGTGAGCAGCTCAAGGAATATTCCCGACGGCTCGTTTCCGCCGTGGGTTATTACTCTCTGGCCACGGTGGAGTTTCTGGTCGATTCCAGCGGGGTTCCCTATCTGATCGAGGTCAACACCCGGCTTCAGGTGGAGCACGGCATCACCGAGTGTCGCTACGGCATAGACCTTGTGGAAGAGCAGATAGCCATCGCCTTCGGCGCCAGGCTGCGCTTCAACGACAAGGAAACGAAGCCCTATCAGTGGGCGTTCCAGTGCCGCATCAACTGCGAGAATCCGCAGAAGAACTTCGAGCCCAACTCCGGCCGCATCACGCGCTATGTTTCGCCCGGCGGCCAGGGCATCCGCATCGACTCCTGCGTCGGCGACGGATATCGCTTCCCCTCGAACTACGACTCGGCGGCCGCGCTGCTGATCTCTTACGGCAGCAGCTGGAACAAGGTCGTGGCCCTGATGAACCGCGCCCTGCGCGAGTACATGATCAGCGGACTGAAGACGACCATCCCGTTCCACCGCAAGATCGTTGCGCACAAGCAGTTCATCGAGGCGGACTACGACACCAACTTCGTGCGTCACAACTACGCGGAGCTGATGGATTATTCCGACCGCGAACCGGATTCGCTCCGTCTGACGCGGCTCGTGGCCGAGATTTCGGCCATGGGATACAACAAGTACGTGCAGCTCGGCGAGTATCGCGGGCGCGACGACAAGCGGGTAGGGCAGTTCGAGCTTGCCGATCCGCCCGAGGTGTCCACCTGGTTCGAGCCCCGCTTCACACGTGGCATGGACCGCGACAGCATCCTGGACGCCTTGCGCACGGATCGCGAGGCCGGTATCGTCCACATGACGGATACAACCACCCGCGATATCACGCAATCAAACAGCGGCAACCGCTTCCGTCTGGCCGAAGACAGGATCGTCGGTCCGACCCTGGACAAGTGCGGGTTCTTCTCCCTTGAGAACGGCGGCGGGGCACACTTCCATGTGGCCATGCTCGCCAACATGACCTATCCCTTTGCGGAAGCGGCCGAATGGAACAAGTTCGCGCCCAACTCCCTCAAGCAGATCCTTATCCGCTCGACCAACGTGCTGGGCTACAAGCCGCAGCCCCGCAACGTCATGCGTCTCACCGGCGAGATGATCAACGAGCATTACGACATCATCCGTTGCTTCGACTTCCTCAATCATGTCGAAAACATGCGCCCCTTTGCAGAGGTCGCCCTGAACTCGACGCGCAACATCTTTGAACCCGCCCTGTCCCTGTCGTGGGCCAAGGGTTTCGGCGTGGAGCGGTACATGACGGTGACCGACGAGATCATCGCCATGTGTGCCAACGTCGCCGGAGTGAGCGCCAAGAAGGCCGAGAAGATGATCATTCTCGGACTCAAGGACATGGCCGGGGTCTGCCCGCCCAGGTTCATGCGCGAGCTCATCGGCGCGATCCGGGCCAAGTACCCGGAGCTGGTCATCCACAGCCATCGTCATTACACCGACGGCCTGTTCGTGCCCACCATGGGCGCGGCGGCCGAGGCCGGAGCGCATATCGTCGATGTGGCCATTGGCGCTTCGGTGCGCTGGTACGGCCAGGGCGAGGTGCTTTCCACCGCCGCCTATATCGAAGACGAGATCGGCCTCAAGACCCATCTTGATAAGGATATGATCCGCTCAACCAACTTCCTGCTCAAGCAGGTCATGCCCTATTACGACCGTTATACCGCGCCGTACTTCCAGGGCATCGACCATGACGTTGTCCGCCACGGCATGCCCGGCGGCGCGACGTCGTCCTCCCAGGAGGGGGCGCTCAAGCAGGGATACATCAAGCTGCTGCCCTATATGCTCAAGTTCCTTGAGGGCACGCGCAAGATCGTCCGCTACCATGACGTCACTCCCGGCTCCCAGATCACCTGGAACACGGCGTTCCTGGCCGTGACCGGAGCCTTCAAGCGGGGCGGCGAGCGCGAGGTGCGCCGGTTGCTCAACGTGATCGATCTCGTCAACCTCTGCCCGGAAGAGGAACTGACTGATCTTGAGCGCGATGCCCGGCTCGACCTGTACCGCGACTCGAACGACGCCTTCAGGAACCTCCTGCTGGGCAAGTTCGGCAAGCTGCCCCTGGGCTTCCCGGAGGACTGGGTCTATCAGTCCGCGTTTGGCAAGGGCTGGGAGACCGCCATTGCCGAGCGGACCGAGGAATCGCCGCTGACGACCCTGGCCGATGTCGACCTGGCCGCCGAGCGCGAAGCGTTGCAGGCCCGCCTGCATCGTCAGCCCACCGAGGAAGAGTTCATCATGTATCTCAACCATCCGGGCGATGCCATCAAGACCATCGAGTTCTGCGAAAAGTTCGGCAATATCAACAATCTGCCCGTGGACATATGGTTTGAGGGGCTGGAGAAGGGCATGGTGCTCAACTTCCAGGGCAATTGCCGCAAGCCGCACATCATGCGGATCCTCGACATCGCCGAGCCGGACGAGAACGGCATGGTCCTGGTGCGCTATGTGCTCGACTCCGAGATCATGAGCCATCAGGTGCGCGTGGCCGAGGCAGAGATCGGCGGCAAGGACCGGACCGAAATGGCCGATCCCTCCAACATCTTCCATGTCGGCTCTCCGAGCAACGGCGACCTCTGGGTCACCCATGTTCGTCCCGGCGACAGGGTCAAGGTAGGCGAGGAGCTGTTCAACATCTCCATTATGAAGCAGGAGAAGTCGATCCTCGCGCCCATAGACGGGGTGGTCCGACGGGTGATCAAATCCGCGAACTACACCGAAGACAGGAAGATGGTTCCGGTGGTGGAAGGCGAGCTGCTCGTGGAGCTTGGCGCTTCTGTCGGAATCTGTCCCACATGCAAGTTCGAAGTGCCCAACGAAGAGTGCAACTTCTGCCCTCATTGCGGCCAGAAAATAT
>CAMYLL010000258.1 GCA_947259235.1 uncultured Pseudodesulfovibrio sp.
AGAGGTCGCCACCAACTACATGGGGTCGATCAACGTCATCAAGGCCGCGCTGCCGCACCTCAAGCCCACCGGCGGTTCCATAGCCCTTTTCACGTCCAGCTCATACACGCGCGGCCGGGCCCTGTATTCCATCTATTCATCGACCAAGGCGGCCGTGGTCAATCTGGTCCAGGGACTAGCCGAGGAGCTGCGCGCGGACGGCATCCGCATCAACGCCCTCAACCCGGAGCGCACCAACACCCCCATGCGCACGAAGAACTTCGGAATCGAGCCGGAGAACACGCTCCTGAGCCCGGAGGCCGTGGCCGAGGCGACGCTGACCACCCTGATGGCGGATTTCTCCGGGATGATCGTGGACGTCCGCCGCGCCAAGGGAGGCGACGACGGTGAGTGATCAGGACGTTCTGGCTCAGTTCGCCAAGCTGGCCGAACTCTCCCCCAAGGACATGAACCGGTATGTCTTCATCGGGCAGAAGCACGGCCAGTTCCTCGGGAACGTCAAACACCTGTTCCTCCACTTTGTCGAGCATCACCCCGAGGCGGACAGCCATTTTCTGACCTGCCGCAAGGACGTGTACCGGATGCTGCGCGAGGCCGGGCTGCCCGCCTTGTTCTTTCCGTCCGCAGAGGCAATGGAAATCCTGGCGGGCGCCGGGACGGTGGTCGTGGACAACTTCGACTTCAAGCAGGCGGCCTACGGCGTCCTTGCGCGCAAGGCCCGGGTGATCCAGCTCTGGCACGGGGTGGGGTTCAAGAAGATCGGGTTCATCGAGCGCGACTCCGCCGTGCCCGGAAACTATGAGGCCCAGCAGCTGGAATACCTGTATTCCGGCTACCATACCGTTGTCTCGACCTCCCCTTTCTACTGCGACGAGGTGTTCTCCAAGGCGTTCCGCGCGGAGCACGTACCGGCTCTCGGCTACCCCCGCACTGACGTTTTCTTCCGCCCGCTGGGCAGGCGCGACCTGCTCAACGCCGACTACGACGCCTTCGTGGCCCTCTCGCGGATCAAGCGCAGTCGGCACATCGTGCTCTACACCCCGACGTTCAGGGACAAGGTGGGGGACGCCTTCGGCGCGGACGCCATCGACTTCGACCGCCTCGACGAGTTTCTGGGAGAGGCCGGAATACACCTGGTGATCAAGGGACATCATTTGACGGACCAGCGTCCCATGTCCTCGTTTTCCAATATCTCAGCCTTTGACAACGCGGCCGACGTCTATCCGATCATGCCCATGACCAAGGCCCTTGTGACAGACTATTCGTCAATCTACATGGACTATCTCCTGCTTGACCGTCCCGTGATCTTCTTCTGTCCCGACCGGGAGCTTCAGTTCCCTTACGAGGAGATGACCCCGGGCCCCAAGTGCCGGACCCAGGAGGCGCTGCACGAGGCGCTGGTCCGCGCTGTCCAGGGTGACGACGGCTTTGCGCATGAGCGCCGCGCCATGCGGGACAAGGCGTTCCTGCATGCGGACGGCAAGGCGTCGCAGCGAATAGCCGAGTATCTTGCCGAGGACGGCGCGTCCGAATAAACGGTCGGACAGGGGCGATGACGTCGCCCTCAACGACCGTGCCGGGGCATCGTGTCTCGCCGCTCGTGTCAACTGGCGGAAATGGTGCACGCATTGCGTCCATAGCCAAAAAACGTCTCTGGAGTTTCATCATAATGACACGTTATTCCTGCCATTTCGGCGATTATCCTGCCGCGCAGTGGGATGGTCAGGCCGTATTCGCCTTTGGCGATGTGCCGGTGGACACAGCCATTCCCGACGATAAAGTGTCCCGGATCGTGAATCCCTCCGCTGCCGCCGCCGAGGAGCTGCTGAACAGCCTGGACTATGGCTCGCTCCAGGACGGCATCGTGTTCGTCCTGCCGGAAGGGGATGATGCCATTGATATGGAAGCTGTTCTGGATGTGCAGAAAAAGTTACTGCATGCACACTACAAATATGTGTTTTTCCCGCGCTTTTCTCATGCCACAAAAGACCCCATGGGCAGCCGAAAGGAAACCGTCCCCGACATCCGCCGCAGTCTGAACCAGCTGAAGAACTACCCGTGGCTGCTGAACGCGCCGTTGGCCGACAAGCTGGCCCAGACCCGGATCGGTCTTCCGGTGCTGCTTTTGCTGCCTGGACCGTCTCTTCAGGATGTCCTTCCCTTTCTCAGAGAGGTGCGCAAGCATTGCCTCGTCGCGTGCATTGCCAGAACAATCAGTGATTGCCTTTCCGTCGGGGTTGAACCGGACATAGTCCTGCAGCTCGATACGTTTCAGGTGCAGCGGCACTTTTACGCCCAGCTTCCGTCCTTGCCCAACTCGCTGCTGATACCGCTGTCCATTGCGCCTTTCTACCCGTATGCCCGCAAGTTTCGCGGCGTCGTGATGATGGACAGCTTCGACATGAACCTGCTGCCCAACCCGGCCCGGTTGCGGGAGAGTTATGTCAGCTCCCTGACGGCCTGCCTTGGCCTGGCCGAAGCGCTCTGGGCCCCGGAGGCGTATGTCGCGGGGAGCGATCTCTCCTTCGGGGGCGACCCGGCCGCCCACCCTTACGGAAGCGGGTACACGGGAGTCTATCCGCTGGCAAATCACAACGAGAACTATCTTCTGAGTTCACGCGACGGCGGTCTTGTCCAGAGCCGGGACTGGTACATAGCGACCAGTTCTGAAGCCGACCTGTTCGCCCGTGAAATAGGGCGAACCACGGGGACCCGGTTCTACAGCACCACGGATGCCACACTGCTTTCAAGGGAACTGTTCCCCTTCAAGGCGGTGGAGTCGCTGCTGGCCCTTCCTGAAATAGATCGCGCACACTACCGTGCGACCATTGACGGCGTGCTTGCGCAACGGGAAAAGGTGGATATGGTCATGACCCGCAAACAGCTGGTGTCACAGCTGGCTGACGCCCGCAAAGTAGCCCGGGCCTATGACATGCGCGGTGACCCCGGCATGGATGCCATCCTGGAGACGGGGCTGATGACCAAGGCCGCACGGAACATGCGCGATGCGGTGGTGGGCGAAGGCGTGGACGTGATCGGCGTCGCTGCCAAGCTGGCCAAAAAGTGGGAACGGGAGCTGCACACCGCGTTTCTCTTTGTGCGGGGCGTGACCACTGTTCAGCGAGGCAAGTCCCTGCCGGTGCTCTGTCTCCCGAGGGAATGGCCGGAAATCAGGAAAAAACTCGGTCGCCTTCTGCAGGAAGGCCACTTGACCCCGTATACCGTCGCTGAAGTCGCGGACCCGGCGTATTCTGAAATAACCGTCATCGACAGAATCTCCCTGATGCAGTGGATCGCTGAAAAGCCGGTCATCTTCGCCTCGCCGGGAGTGGTTGAACACTTTTCATATGCCCTTGATCTGAATCCGAGCGATAACGTCTACGACCTACTGCCCATTGTCGGCAGGATTTATGATGGGGAAGTGCGCGCAGAGGCGTAATGTCGCGTAGGACGGAGGCCCAGACTGCCGTACCCCCCACCAGCCATGGAAGTTAAAAGATGCCCCGGGAGGATATTCCCGGGGCATCTTTGCGTATTTTTCTTGTGCGAGGGCGGTGTCTGTCTTTCGACGCCCGGCTAGTTGAGCAGGTCGGGGCGGGTGATCTCGATCTCGGCGTGCTCGCGCAGGCCGGTCATGAAGGCCGTGAGCACTTCCTGCTGATAGTTCTGGCTGGCCTGATCGATCCAGGCGTCCTTCTGCTCGGCCCAGGTCTCCTCGGAGGCGGGGATGACCTCGTTGACGCGCGCCACGACGATGCCCGCGCCCATGCGGAAGGGCTGGGCCAGCCATGCGCCGTCAGTAGCGGCGAAGGCGGCGGTGGCCAGGGCCGGGTTCTGGCCCAGCTCGGGCACGTTGCCCTGGCGGTCGAAGGGCTCGGAGGTCCTGATGCGGCCTTTGAGCTTGGCCGCTTCGGCGGCCGCGTCTGGGCCGGTGAGGCGGGCCAGGATGTCCTGGGCTTCCTTCATGGCCATCTCGGCAGCCTTTTGCTGTTTGATGGCGTTGATGATGGAGTCGCGCACCTTGTCGATGGGCATGGGCGCGGCCGGGATGTCCTCGACCTTTTCGACGAGCATGTAGCCGCCGTCGATGGCGAGCGGGGTGTTGTGCGCCTCGCCCACCGGGATGGTCATGACGACCTTGGCGGCCTCGTCGGTCAGGCCAAAGGCCTGGGAGAGGTATTTTTCGGGAACGGGGCGTGAGGTCACGGCCAGCAGGCCCAGCTCGTCGGCCACGGCGTCGAGCTTCATGCCGGACACGAGGCGGTCCATGGCCTGGTCCAGCAGGTCCGAGACCTTCTCGGACGCCTTTTCCTCAGCAATGGTCTGGGTGATCTTCTGCTTGACCTCGTCAAGGGGAAGCTCCTTGGCTTCCTTGCGGTCTTCCACATAGATGATGTGCCAGCCGAACTGGCTCTTGACCGGCACGGTGCTGTGTTCACCGGTCTTCAGGGCAAAGGCTTCGG
>CAMYLL010000259.1 GCA_947259235.1 uncultured Pseudodesulfovibrio sp.
GGCCCGGCAGCACGATGAGCAGGTTGGTGCCCAGAGAGGTGAACTGGTCTACCACATACCGCCGGGCACTTTCGCCCAGCGAGATCAGAATGATGACCGATAAGACCCCAATGGCCATGGCTAGGAGCATCAAGAGGGTGCGTCCTCGGCTGGTGATCGTTGCCTGTAGGCTGAAAATCAGTACGTCCTGGGTACGCATCTGGGGGTACCTTGCTGCACGTTTTCTGATGGGTTGCGGTCGCAGCCGCTTTTAAGCTTTTCAGTTACTCAAAGTGAAAACCGGTAAGTTAAGAGTCCTCTTCAATGCGGCCGTCGACCAGCTTGATTCTCCGCCGGGCCCGCTTACCAAGCTGAGGATCGTGGGTGATGATCAGCAGGGTCATGGACTGCGCGTTGAGTTCCTCCAAGATCTCGACCACGTCATGTCCCGAAGTTCGGTCCAGGTTGCCGGTGGGCTCGTCGGCCAAGATCACAGTTGGCCTCATGATGGTTGCCCGGGCAATGGCGACCCGCTGTCTCTGTCCACCGGAAAGCTGATCCGGTCGATGGTGCGTCCGGTCACTGATCCCGAAGGCCTCGAGTGTTTCCTGCACGCGTGCCATCCTCTCCGTACGCTCCACCCCGGCCAGGATCAGCGGCAACTCCACATTCTGCTCGGCGGTCAGTCGGGGAACCAGGTGAAAGAACTGGAAAACAAAACCGATTCTATGCCGTCGCACCTCGGCCTGCTGATGGTCGTCCAGGTCCGTGGTCATGATGTTGTCCAGCTCGTAGGTTCCGGAGTCAGGACGGTCCAACATGCCGATAATATTAAGAAAAGTTGATTTGCCTGATCCGGAAGGCCCCATGATGGCGACATATTCTCCCTTGGTTGCCAAGAAGTTGATGTCGCGGAGGGCGTGGACCTCTTCTTCGCCCACTTGGAAACGCCGTTGGATATGCTGTAGCTTGATCATCGTTAGTCACTGACCCTGGCGCGCATGCCGTCCTGCAAACCAGGGCGTTCCGTGGAGGTCACGACCACCTCTCCCTCCTGCAGTCCCTCCAGGATCTGGGTATGGTCCCAGTTGGAAATGCCTATCTGGACGGTTCTTTCTTCCAACCGCCTGTCACTTGAGTGATAGACGAAAACCCGGTTTCCTTCGAGCAGGGCCTGCGTCGGTATCCGGAGAACGTTCTCCTCAGCGGCAATAATGATCTCCACGTCGGCCGAGTAACCTGACAGGAAGTATTCTTCATCTTCTCGATGCAGGAATTCAACCTCGACATCGACCGTGCGGGCCTGCTTCTCCAGAGCCAGCACATAGGGATCGATACGACGGACCCTGCCGGGGAAGTGTTTTTCACCGAAGGCGTCCATGATGACGCGGGCCTCCAGGCCGACCTGCACGGCTGGGGCATCCACCTCGTCGATGGGAGCGGTGACATAAAAGCAGGACGTATCCAGCAGTTCGATGGTCGTCGGGGTGACAATTCCCGGGGGAGAGGGAGTCACGTATTCGTGCAGTTCGCCGTTGATTTTGGCCACGATGCCGTCGAAGGGAGCGGTCAGCAGGGTCCGTTCCAGGTCGGCAGTGACCACCTGCAGCCGAGCCCGGCTGGTGTCGATCTCGGTGATGGCGGCCTCATAAGCCGCTTCCCGGACCTCGGCCTCGGTGACAATCCGATCGACCTCCTGGGTGGAGATGGCCTGGTCCCGGGCCAGTCTCCGCACTCGCACCGCCTCGCGTCGGGCAATTCCCGCCTGCAGCTGTGCTCCCTTGGCCTTCGCCGTGGCCGCTTTGATCTCATTTTCGGTGAGGTTGATCTGGGCCTTCAGATTGTCATTCCAAAGTTCGAGCAGCACCTGTCCTTGTTGGACCGTATCGCCTTCGTTCACGGTCAGGACATTGATCTGACCACCTAAACTGGGAGAGAGGTTGGCCCTCCGGCAGGCGTTGAGGGTACCGGACCTAGTATTGGCCACGATCTTCTCCACCGTTCCCCGGCTCACCCGTGCCGCGGAAACCTCGATCTCTCGCGGACGCAGTTTGTACCACCCCCCCACCGCCACCCCGAGCACCATCAGCAGGAGGATGAACCAGCGCACAACGTGTTTGAACATTTTTGTCCTTGCTGGGATAAGAGGTTACACAACAAAGAATCAGGGGTCTTGTTCGGGGTTCTAGGGGAACCTGCACTTGCCGAAAAATTCAAGGCCAGCGCATCTAGTCCTAATGATTCCCTGCTAGCCTTCCCTTTGTCAAGGTAGAACCCACAATCGCGGCAACCTCGTCCTGGAGAAGCAGCCACAGCCTTTCACTATTTTTCAATATCTAGCTTGGCGCGCATATATTGAGTATTTCAGCAGCATTCTCGTGCCAAGCTATTCTAGACCCATTTCTTTTTTACTTTTCTCGTAACCAGCTTTACGTACGCTGACAAATAAACGCTGGTACGCGGTGGGTACAAAACGCTGCAACAAATCTAAAAACTTCGCGTCCGCACCAATCAAATTGCGACGCTGGTTTTTTGTAATCGCTTTTACGATCTGCTCGGCGGCTTGCTCGGGCGTAGTTTTTGCTGCACTGGCAAAACCATCCATTAAGCTTTTGGAATAGTATGCAGATCACCCATTTATGGAAAAGGCAAAGGCCCTACCCGGATGCTCCGTAGACTTGCTCAGTAGCCCACTCTATGATATAAACTACCAGTGATGAGTTCCATCAAACCAGACCACGCCCCGGTGGATCCCGACCGCTCGCCCATCTTCCTGATCGGCACGGGACGCTCAGGGACCACCCTGCTGAGGCAAATCCTGAACGCGCACCCGCGGATCTATCTCACGAACGAGGCGTTCTTTTATACCTACGAGCGCATGACGCACCGGTCGGTGAGTGGCTCGGAGTGGCTGGAGCGGTTCTTTGATACCTTCTCCTTTGCGTGGCTGCGGATCGCCCCCGACGAGGTTCGCGCTGTGCTCCCCGCGAGTCTGCCCAGGGAGCGCGTGTTTGAGGCCTTCCGGGCCATCATGAAGATCAAGGCTGCGCACCAGGGCAAGGTACGCTACGGCGAGAAGTCCCCGCTGGACACCGCCAACCTGGGGCGCATCTTCCGAGACTTCCCCGAGGCCCGGGTCATCTATATCACGCGGGATCCCCGGGCCACGGTGGTCTCCTACACACGCATGCCCTGGGGGTCGAGCAGCCTCACCCTCTCCAGCTTCGCGTGCCGCCAGCAGCTGGAGCGAACGGCGCCGAACTTCGAGCGGATCCACGAGCTGCGGCTGGAAGACCTGCTGGCGTCCCCCCGCAGCGAGCTGAGCAAGATCCTGGACTTTGTGGGGGAACTGTGGGACGACGCCGTGCTGGACCACATACGGCACTCGCCCATTGACGACGTGGCGCCTTTCCCGTGGTTCATCAGTGCCACCAATAAGAAGCTACAGGCCCCGGCGGGACCACCGCTATGGCAGCGCGTGCTCAGCCCGACCTGGATTCGAATCATCGAACAGGACAACAAACTCGGCATGCACCGGTACGGGTATCTCCCAGCCCCATTGGACCGCGAGCCCTCGGCGGCCGAGCGGCTTGGCGCCCGCCTGGCTGACGGACCGGAGGCGATTCGTACCATCGTCCGTTGGATGCGCGCGGCAAACGATATCTGGAATTGGCGCCGGCGGGGCGGGCGTGGCATCAACCCTCAACGCAGCATGGAGGCGCACCTGAAGTCCAACCCCCGAGCGTGGCAGCACTACCCCGACTTCACGATGCCGCAGGTGCCCGAGGCTGCCGCAGAAGAGCGGGTGTGACGCCAGACGCTCTCAAAAGGATCACCCGGTTCACGCTCCTGTTGGATGCAGCGCGCGCTGCGGATACATCGCGCGCATGGTCCAGACTGATGGGGGTAGATCCTGTGGTGTCTGTTATCTGCCTGGATGCAGAAACCATCCTTGACAGCAAAAATCAATACAAAGTAAATTTTAACGTACTCAAAGAGAAAACACGTTTGCCAAGTGCTGGCCGATTTGGGCCGGAAAAGCCGACTCCATCGACCTCCCGGCCAGTATTCGCTGTGAGCCGACGCGGTGCGGGAAGAGGGGCTGATTCCCTGGGCTTTACCGGCTTCATGGAAGCCTTGTTTTCGTAGGAGTAACGTATATTATTTGGTTGGAAGAAGCTCGCGCGGTCATCTTTCACCCGATGCCTCGGACCCAACCAGCAGCGAGGGTGAGCGGAGTTTGTGGTGTGAAGGTCTTTATCGCTGCCTCTGACCGACGCATTCAGCCGTTTGACGATCCAATCGGCGACACGCCCATACACAATCGCCCATTGAGCGTGTGGCAGGAACAGGCGTTCCGCGATGCAGGGCTTACCAGGACCGCGGTCCTTGAGCCGCCCTGCCTGGTCGTGCCGGACAATCTCTTCGCCAACGGGGCTGCGCTCCGTGCGTTCATCGACAGAGCGGCCGGCCGCAACGCTGT
>CAMYLL010000260.1 GCA_947259235.1 uncultured Pseudodesulfovibrio sp.
CGGGCGAGGCCGCCTGCTGGGACATGCACGGCTTCAACCGGCTGGGCGGCAACTCCCTGGCCGAGACCGTGGTCGCCGGCGGTATCGTCGGCCGCAAAATCGCCGAATACCTCAAGGGATGCGAGACTATCTTCAAGACCTCCCTCATCAACGATACGGTCGGGGAGCAGCAAGCGCGCATCGACGCCCTGGTCAACTGCACCAACGGCTCCGAGAACGTCTACAAGGTCCGTGCCGCCATGCAGGACGCCCTGAACAAGGGCGCGAACATCTTCCGCACCCAGCAGGGGCTGGAGGAATGCGTGGCCGCTCTCCAGGAGGCGCTCGTCCGGGCCAAGAACGTGGGCCTGCGCTCCGACGGCAAGGGCGTGAACCCCGAGCTGGCCTCGGCGCTCAAGCTCGAAGGACAGGTCAAGCTGGCCCTCATGGTCGCCTACGGCGCGCTCATGCGCACCGAATCGCGCGGCTCCCACAACCGCGAGGACTTCCCCGCGCGCAACGACCGTGACTGGCTGACCCGCACCCTGGCCTACTGGAAGAACCCGGACGACACCCTGCCGACTCTGGAATACGAACCGGCCACCGAGGTCGTGGAGATTCCTCCGGGAGACCGTGGCTACGGCAAGTCCGAAATCATCAGCGCCGACGCGAAGAAGGAATAGCCCATGTCCAGACTGCTTAAATTCAATATATTCAGGTATAATCCCGAGGACGCGCAGTCTTCGCCGCGCATGGAGGAGTTCGTTCTCGAAGAGACCGACTCCATGACCCTGTTCATTGCGCTCAACCGCATCCGCGAGGAGCAGGACCCGTCGCTGCAGTTCGACTTCTGCTGTCGGGCCGGAATCTGCGGCTCCTGCGGCATGGTCATCAACGGTCGTCCCGGGCTGGCCTGCCATACCAAGACAAAGGACCTGCCCGGCGAGATCACGCTGCTGCCCCTGCCGGTCTTCAAGCTGGTGGGCGACCTGTCCGTGGACACCGGCTCCTGGTTCCGCGAAATGTATACCACGACCGAGTCCTGGATTCATACGGACAAGGAGTTCGATCCGGCGGCCCTTGAAGAGCGCATGGACAACAAGGTCGCCGTAAGCATCTACGAGCTGGAGCGGTGCGTTGAGTGCGGCTGCTGCATCTCCGCATGCGGCACGGCCCGTCTGCGTGACGACTTCCTGGGCGCGGCGTCGCTCAACCGGGTCGCCCGGTTCCTCATCGACCCGCGTGACCAGCGCACCGACAAGGACTATTACGAGATCATCGGCAACGACATGGGCATCTTCGGCTGCATGGGCCTGCTGGCCTGTGAGGACGTCTGTCCCAAGCACCTGCCGCTGCAAAACCAGCTCGGCTTCCTGCGCCGCAAGATGGGCATCACGTCCATCAAGCGCATATTCGGGAAGTAGCTGGCCTGATGACGCCTTCGGCGTCCGGGCGGAACCTTGCGAAAGAAGGTTCCGCCCGGACCTTCATCCCTGAATCCCGGGCGGCGCGCCGCTGTGCTGGAGCGGGAAGGCATGAAGGCGGAAGGGGGCGGACGACTCCGGTCTGCCGCTCCTTGCCTATGTTGAGAACACAACCGAACGGCGTTTCCGCCGTTTTTGCCAAACAGCTTTGGATGACTCCGGGGAAACCGTTTTCCAGATGGTTTTCCTGGCCGCCGGAGACGTTCCTCCTCCGGCCCGTCTGACCAAATGGAGGCTTATCATGAGAGAGATTCAGGTAAGGGACGTGATCGACGCTGTGGCGGCCATGTGCATCAAGGCCAACACGGAACTGCCCGACGACGTCCGCGCCAAATTCGAACAGGCCATGGCCGACGAGACTTCGGCCTCGGCCAAGGAAGTCCTGCGTCAGTTGCTGGAGAACGCAGACCTCGCAAGGGATACCAAGCTGCCCCTGTGCCAGGATTGCGGACTTGCCGTCTTCTTCGTGGAGGTGGGCGACGACGTGCGCGTGGTGGGCGGCAACCTGCGCGACGCCATTAATGACGGCGTGCGCAAGGGATACGGCGACGGCTTCCTGCGCAAGTCCGCGTGCGACCCGCTGACCCGGGCCAACACCGGCGACGGGACCCCGGCCGTCATCCATTTCGACATGGTTCCGGGCGACAAGCTCAAGATATTCTACATGGCCAAGGGCGGCGGCAGCGAGAACATGAGCCGCGTCACCATGCTCGCTCCGGCCCAGGGCTGGGAGGGCATCAAGAAGTTCGTCATCAACCGCGTGGCCGAGGCAGGGCCCAACCCGTGCCCGCCCACCATCATCGGCATCGGCATCGGCGGGACCTTTGACCACGCAGCCAAGATCGCCAAGAAATCCCTGATGCGCCGCCTGGACGACACCCATCCGAACCCGGAGATTGCGGCCAAGGAGAAGGAACTGGAAGACGCGCTCAATGATCTGGGCATCGGCCCCATGGGCCTTGGCGGCAAGACCACGGTGCTGAGCGTCAAGATGACCATGGAACCCTGCCATCTGGCGAGCCTGCCCCTGGCGGTCAACGTCCAGTGCCACTCGCAGCGCCACGAGGAGGTTGAACTCTAATGGCTGAATATACTTTGAACACGCCCCTGACCGATGCGGATATCGAACAGCTCAGGGCCGGTGACGTCGTCTTCTTGAACGGTATCATCTATTCCGCGCGTGACGCGGCGCACAAGAAGCTCTTCGAACTGCTCGACGCGGGCAAGGAGCTTCCCTTCGACCTCGCAGGCTCGGCCATTTATTACGTCGGCCCTAGTCCGGCGCCTCCCGGCCGCCCCATCGGCGCGGCCGGGCCCACCACCAGCTACCGCATGGACACCTACGCCCCGCGCCTGCATTCCCTGGGCATGAAGGCGTCCATCGGCAAGGGCAAGCGCTCCGACGAGGTCAAGGCGGCCATGAAGGAACACACGGGTGTTTACTTCGGCGCCACGGGCGGCGCGGGCGCGCTGCTTTCCAATTCCATCGTGGAGTCCACGGTCATCGCCTTTGACGAACTCGGCCCTGAAGCCATTCGTGCCATGAAAGTGAAGGATTTCCCGTTGCTGGTCATCAACGACTGTCACGGGGGCGAATTGTACGTCAAACCCAAGCTTGACACGGCAGATTAATTGATTCACCAAGGGGCTGGACGGCGATGTCGTCCGGCCCCAAATCCTTTGAGGACGGGCCTAATTCCGAGAGAGCAGAGGTTTTTGTCATGGAAAAGGCATGTGTTGGACAGCTTGACTGTCGCGAGAATGACCACAAGGAAGAGAAAACGTACACCCCTTATCCCGGTGCGGATGAGAAGTATGATGACGGTTCCGACTGGCGACTCTACAACCCGGACAAATATCGTGACCCCAACTGGTCTCCGGACAAGGAATAGTATGCAAGGGGCGTAAGCCCCTTTTCCTTTGCCGGCTTCCTTTGATGTCCCATTGCCGCGGCCTTGGCTCCGGTTCTATGGGAGTCTGCCGTCCGGCAGATATTTTTCCACAATCACATCGAAACGGCTTTTCCCATCCGGTCCGGGGCGTTGTAGCGTCTTCAGGGCACCGTTGAGGCATTTGACGAGGCCATTGTCCGTGTCCTGGCTGAAAGCGAAAAACAGCGGAACGCGCTTGTAGATGTGGACTATTTCGTAAGCCTGGCCGTGCGTGCCCATGGTTTCGAGATAGTAGGCCATGGCCATATCCGGCAGGGCTATGAGGTCCGCTTCCTTGCTGGCCAGCTGATACAGCGGCAGGATGTGGGCAGAGCTTCGCATCAGCGCCGTGGGATCGGCTCCCCAGGCGATCAGCGCCTGTTCGGCGTCGCTGCCCCTGATTGTGGCGATCTTATAGCGGGCCGCGTCCTTCCATGTCGAGATCTTCAGCCCCCGCCCCTTTCTGCCTATCAAGGCGTATCTCTCCACATCAACGGGGCCGACCAGTTTGAGCGTTGTCCCGTCGGTCGTGTCCTGCGGCACATTGAGCAACGCTTGCCCCCGGAGGCTCAGGACTTTTTTGAGACCCACGGCAAAGGGCATCAGTTTGATTTGTTTCGGGTCGAAGGGGGCTTTTGCGATAGCCATTATTTCGGTCATCGTATCCACCCCGATTCCCGACACATGGAGACCTTTGTTGATGCAGTAGGGCGGCAAGGGCGCGGCCATGACCGCCGTATCCTGCGTCCGGCCCGGAGCCGCGAGCACGGCAAGCGCCGTTAGCGACAGCAGCCAGGCGGACATGTTTCTGATCAATCCGGCCATGATGATTTCTCCCCAGGCACATCCCCTGCCCTCGCTCGGGCATGGTATCCCGTGCGGTTCACTCCACACCTTTCCATCATACCATGGTGGCCGGGAAAAGGGGAGCCTGATTCAAGGAAGTTGACTTGATGGTAGGGATTACTTTTATCAAGAGATTGGTCGTAGTTAATGAGTCATGGAGGAGCCATGG
>CAMYLL010000261.1 GCA_947259235.1 uncultured Pseudodesulfovibrio sp.
TGGCCTTGGGCCGGACGTTTTCCGCCGGACGGTTGGCGATGACCGCATCATACAGGCCGGGCTTGGCGTAGAACTTCTCCGCCAGTTGCAGGGTCATCAGGCTGCGGTAGCCGCAGGGGTCGAGGTTGGGGTCTGAGTGGCCCCAGACGACGCCCTTGGTCTGGAGCACCTCATACCAGTTCTCGGGGGTGATGGTGTCCTTCATGCGGCTGGCCTCGGTGTAGCACAGCACGATCTGGTTCGAGGCGAAGCGCGCGTTCCAGGTGGCGAACTTGGGGATCAGGTTCTTGTCGATGACCACGAAATCGGCCGAGGCCATAATGTCCGCCACCTCGCCGCCGTCCGAGATGAGCCGGGCCATCTTGGTGCTCCCGCCCGCCTTGGTGGTCACGGTGACATTTGGATACTGCTTGTTGAAATCCTTGATCATCTGTTTGACAGGGCCGGTGAGGCTGCCCGCGTGGTAGATGGTCAGGAGGCCGGACGGCTCGGCTCCGGCAATGCCCGAAAAGCCCAGCAGAACGAAGCCGGCCAGGAGCGCGCCGGACAGCGTGCGTGTGATGGTGTTCATCAATGTGCGAAATGACATGGTATCTCCTGTCGGGATAATGGTTGAGATTATGCCGACACAAGCATACTTCCGCTGTTCCGTCAAAGGGTGACGGTATTCATTGCGTTCCTGCACCACCGCTGGCGAGTGTGCCTGTCACGGAGTGAACACGAAAAAGCCGGGAGAACCTGATGGTCCTCCCGGCTGTGCAGTCTGGTAACGGCGTGGCTAGTTGGCCACGATGTTGACGAGCTTGTTGGGAATGACGATGACCTTGCGCACCGTTTTTCCCTCGATGAACTTGGCGACGTTCTCAAGGCCCAGGGCGATTTTTTCGACGTCGTCCTTGGGCGCGTCGTTGGGCGCCTCGAACTTGCCGCGCACCTTTCCGTTGACCTGGACGACCAGGGTGACCTCGTCCTTGACCAGGGCGTCCTCGGCAAAGGTGGGCCAGGACTGGCGGGCGAGGCTCTCGGCATGGCCCATGGCGGCCCACAGCTCCTCGCACAGGTGCGGGGCCACGGGCGAGAGCAGGGTCACCGCCGTGGCGATGGCCGAGGAGAGCGCTTTGGGAGCGTCGTCTGCCAGCTCGTCCTTGAGGGCGTACATCTCGTTGACCAGCTCCATCACGGCGGCGATGGCCGTGTTGAACTGGAACTCGTTCTCGATGTCGCGGGTGACGCGGCGCACGGTGTCGTGCTCCTTGAAGCGCAGCTGCCTGGCCGCATCGGTCTGCGGGTCGTTGAAGGAGGTGGGGCGCACGGCTTCGAGCCTGTCCTCCAGCTCCTCCACCAGCCGCCACAGACGGCTGAGGAAGCGGAACGCGCCCTCGATGCCCTGGTCGGACCACTCAAGCTCCTTGACCGGGGGCGAGGCGAAGAGAATGAAGAGTCGGGTGGCGTCCGCCCCGTACCTGCTGATCATGGAGTTGGGGTCCACCACGTTGCCCTTGGACTTGGACATCTTGCCGCCGTCCTTGAGAACCATGCCCTGGGTGAGCAGGTTGGCAAAGGGCTCGTCCGCCTTGATGAACCCGGTGTCGCGCAGGGCCTTGGTGAAGAAGCGCGAGTAGAGCAGGTGCAGGATGGCGTGCTCGATGCCGCCGATGTACTGGTCCACGTTCATCCAGTAGCCGGTGGCCTCCTGGCTGAAGGGCTCGCTCTCGTTGCGCGGGTCGCAGTAGCGCATGTAGTACCAGGACGATTCGAAGAACGTGTCGAAGGTGTCCGTCTCGCGCCGGGCCGCTGCGCCGCAGGCGGGGCAGGTGCAGTTGACGAACTCCTCCATGGCGGGCAGGGGGGACTTGCCGTCGCTCCTGACCTGGGCGTTCTCCGGCAGGAGCACGGGCAGTTGGTCTTCGGGCACGGGAACAACGCCGCAGTCCGGGCAGTAGATGACCGGGATGGGCGCGCCCCAGAACCGCTGGCGCGAGACGTTCCAGTCGCGCAGGCGGTAGTTGACGGCCATGGTTCCCAGGCCGGAGCTGTCCAGGTGCTCGACGATGGCCTTCTTGGCGGACTCGTTGTCCATGCCGCTGAAGTCGCCGGAGTTCACCAGGATGCCCGGGTCGGTGTAGGCCGCCTGCAGGTCCGCCTCGGCCAGCACTTCGCCCGTGGCGTCGAGCTCGGCGGGGTTGATGACGGTCTTGAGGGGCAGCCCGTACTTCCGGGCGAATTCGAAATCGCGCTGGTCGTGGGCCGGGACGGCCATGACCGCGCCTGTGCCGTAGCCCATGAGCACGAAATTGGCGATGTAGATGGGCATGTCCGCGCCGGTGACCGGGTTGACGCAGTACTTGCCGGTGAAGATGCCTTCCTTCTCCAGGTCGTCCGCGCCGCGCTTGATGCGGTCCATGTTGCGGATGTTGGCCACGAAGGCGTCGATCTCCGCCTTGTTTGGCGCATCGGCGGTGAGGGTCTCCACCAGGGGATGCTCGGCGGCCACGGACATGAAGGTCGCGCCGAACAGGGTGTCCGGCCGGGTGGTGAAGACCGAGACGGTCTGGTCCATGTCCTTGACCTTGAAGGTCAGCTCTGCGCCGTAGCTGCGGCCGATCCAGTTGCGCTGCATGTTCAGCACGCGCTCGGGCCAGCCGCCTTCAAGGGATTCCAGGTCGGCCAGCAGTTCGTCCGCGTAGTCGGTGATGCGCAGGAACCACTGCTCCATGTCCTTCTGCTCGACCTCGGAGTCGCAGCGCCAGCACAGCCCTTCCTCCACCTGCTCGTTGGCGAGGACGGTGTTGCAGCTGGGGCACCAGTTCTGGGGGGAGTCCTTGCGGTAGGCCAGCCCCTTTTCGAGAAACTTGAGGAAGAATTTCTGCTCCCACTTGTAATACTCGGGGCGGCAGGATGCGATCTCGCGCCGCCAGTCGTAGGAGTAGCCCAGGCGCTGGAGCTGTTCGCGCATCTCGGCGATGTTCTGGTAGGTCCATGTGGCCGGGTGGGTGCTGTTCTTGATGGCCGCGTTTTCCGCGGGCAGGCCGAAGGCGTCCCAGCCCATGGGGTGCAGGACGTTGAAGCCCTGCATGGACTTGAACCGGGCCACCACGTCGCCGATGGAGTAGTTGCGCACGTGCCCCATATGGATCTTGCCCGAGGGGTACGGGAACATTTCGAGCACGTAGTACTTGGGCTTTGCGGAGTCCACCTCCACCTCGAAGCAGCCCGAGTCCTGCCAGGTCTGCTGCCATTTCCGTTCGACAGCTTCCGGATCGTATTTGCCTAAGGCCATGATCTGTATCCTTTGGAGATTATGCTTTGCCGCTGCGGGCCACGGTCTTGGCCACGCCGTCGAGGATGCCGTTGACGAAGCCGCGCGATTTCTCGTCGCCGAAGAGCTTGGACAGCTCGATGGCCTCGTTGATGGCGGCCCTGACCGGGATGTCCGTGAACAGCATCTCGTAGAGCGAGAGGCGGAGGATGGACAGCTCGATGACGGCGATGCGGTCGAATTTCCAGTGCTGGGAGTGCTCGCCTATGGCCGCGTCGATGCGGGCGAGGTTCTGCTCCACGCCCAGGACCAGGGCGTGGGCAAACTCCCGCGCGGTCTGGGATTCCTGTTCCTCGATCATGGGGTTGCGCTCGAAGGCTGTTTCGATGTCCACCGGGTTCTTGGGGTCGTCGAAATGCGTGCCGTAGAGAACCTGGAAGGCCAGAGTGCGTCCCACCCTGCGGATGCCGGGGCGGTTGCCCTTTTTGTTTCCTGACATGGGCTAGAGCTGTTCCAGAACGCGGATGGTCTCAAGCATGGCGGAGGCGGCCTCGACGCCCTTGTTGCCGCCCTTGCTTCCTGCCCGCTCGATGGCCTGGTCCAGGGAGTCGCAGGTCAGCAGGCCAAAGCCCATGGGCACGCCGGACTCCATGCTCGCCTGGGCCACGCCCTTGGCGCACTCGTTGCACACGTAGTCGAAGTGCGGCGTGGCGCCGCGGATGACCGCGCCGAGCACGACCACGCCGTCGTAGTTGCCGGTGCGGGCCAGCTTCTGGGCGGCCAGGGGCAGCTCGAAGGCGCCGGGCAGACGCACCAGGGTCAGGTTGTCCTCGCTGCCGCCGTGGCGCACGAGATAGTCGACGGCGCCGGAAATGAGCCGGTCGACGATGAAGTCGTTGAACCGTGCGGCCACGATGGCCACCTTGAGGCCCTGCGCGTTGAGCTGTCCTTCGATAGTCTTCAGGGGCATGGTGTAGTCTCCCTCGTATTGAAAATTGGTATGGTGTACTATGTTACGCTTTGTCGGCTTCGTCAACGCTGAGCATGTGCTGCATCTTGTCGCGCTTGGTCTGGAGATACTTCTTGTTCAGCTCGCAGGCGCCCACCTCGATGGGCACGCGCTCGACCACCTT
>CAMYLL010000262.1 GCA_947259235.1 uncultured Pseudodesulfovibrio sp.
ATCCAGGAGTGCTTCAACGACATACTCTACTACCGCGACGAGGTGCGCCAGGCATTCAGCCACGGCAAGATATCCTTCCGCGAGCGGGCCATGGGCGAGAACGTCTTCTGGGAGACCATCCGCCGCATAGCCACCCTGTCCAAGGACCTGCCCTCCCTGCCCCACGAGCTGGAAGGCATCGGCCACGCCCTCTCGGACATCTATTACTGCAACTTCAGCGTATTCCAGTCCCTGCCGGACGCCTGGGCCATCGGCCAACTGTTCCCGCTCATGCCGGTGCACAGGCTGGACGAAAAGCCGACCCGCGAAGGCATCCTGGCCGACATCACCTGCGACTGCGACGGAAAGATCGACCGCTTCATCGACAGCCAGGGCGTCAAACGGACCATGCCCCTGCACGAGCTCCGGGAGACCGACGAGTACTACCTCGGCGCGTTCCTCGTGGGCGCGTACCAGGAGACCCTGGGCGACCTGCACAACCTGCTGGGCGACACCAACGTCGTCACCATCAGGATTCGTGAAAACGGCGAGTTCGACTTCGTGGGCGAGCTTGAGGGCGACACGGTGGAGGACATCCTCTCCTACGTGGAATACGACACCAAGTATCTGCTGACCCGGTTCCGCGAAACGGCGGAAAACGCGGTCCGCGAAGGGCGGATCACCCCGGCCCAACGGCGCAGCATCCTTCAGGCCTACAAGACCGGCCTGCAAGGCTACACCTACTTCGAAAGGTAAACCGCTCCCCTGGTCGGAGCGAGCAGAGAGGATTGAGCCATGTCCAAGGTATTGATCATCGGCGCCGGTGGCGTCGGCAGCGTGGCGGTGCACAAATGCGCCCAGGTCCCCGAAGTCTTCACCGAAATCCACCTCGCCAGCCGCACGGTGAGCAAGTGCGAGGCCATCGCGGCCTCCGTGCTCAAGCGCACCGGCGTGACGGTCCCCACCTACGCCCTCGACGCGGACAACGTGGCCGAGACCGTGGCCCTGCTCGACAGGATCAAGCCCGACCTGCTGGTCAACCTGGCCCTGCCCTATCAGGACCTGGCCCTCATGGACGCCTGCCTTGAGGCCGGGGTCAACTACCTCGACACGGCCAACTACGAGCCGCCCAGCGAGGCCAAGTTCGAATACAAGTGGCAGTGGGCCTACCAGGAGCGGTTCAAGGAAGCGGGCCTCATGGCCCTGCTCGGCTCCGGGTTCGACCCCGGCGTGACCAATGTCTTCGCCGCCCACGCCATGAAGCACCACTTCGACGAGATCCACGTGCTGGACATCATCGACTGCAACGCGGGCGACCACGGCCAGGCCTTCGCCACCAACTTCAACCCCGAGATCAACATCCGCGAGATCACCCAGCGCGGACGCTACTGGGAGCGCGGCGAGTGGGTGGAGACCGACCCCCTCTCCTGGTCCATGGACTACGAATTCCCCGAGGGCATCGGCCACAAGAAGTGCTACCTGATGTACCACGAGGAGCTTGAATCCCTGGTCATGCACATCAAGGGCCTCAAGCGCGCCCGGTTCTGGATGACCTTCGGCGAGCAGTACCTGACCCACCTGCGCGTGCTGGAGGGCATCGGCATGACCTCCATCAAGCCGGTGGAATACAACGGCCAGATGATCCAGCCGCTCCAGTTCCTCAAGGCGGTCCTGCCCGAGCCGGGCGACCTGGGCCCGCTGACCAAGGGACGCACCTGCATCGGCAACGTCATGACCGGCGTCAAGGACGGCCGCGAAAAGAAGCTCTACATATACAACATATGCAGCCACGAGGCCGCCTATGAGGAGGTCGGCTCGCAGGCCATCTCCTATACCACCGGCGTCCCGGCCATGATCGGCGCCATGATGATGCTCACCGGCAAGTGGTCAGGCGCGGGCGTCTTCCACATGGAGCAGATGGACCCCGACCCGTTCATGGCCGCTCTCAACGCCCACGGCCTGCCCTGGAAAGAAGTGGAGCTGTAGTGGACCCCCGGCTCGAATACCGTTTCGACCCGGCCGAGGTGGAGACGCCCGGCTTCGTGGTGGACGAGGGACTGCTGCGCGACAACCTGGCCGTCCTCGCCTCGGTGCGCGAACGGGCCGGGTGCAAGGTGCTGCTGGCCCTCAAGTGCTTTGCCATGTACAGCACCTTCCCGCTGCTGGCCGGGACCCTGGACGGCGTGTGCGCCAGCTCGCCCCACGAGGCGCGCCTGGGGCGCGAGGAGTTCGCCACACCCAACGGGAGCAAGGAAGTCCACACCTTTGCCGCCGGTTACAGCGAGGCGGACATCCGCGACCTGTGCCGGACGAGCGACCATCTCGTCTTCAACTCCTTTGCCCAGCTCGACCGGTTCCGCCCCCTGGTGCGGGAGCTGGCAGCCGAGCTCGGCAGGGAAATCGAGCTGGCCGTGCGCATCAACCCGGAACACTCCGAGGGCGCCACGCCCATCTACGACCCCTGCTCCCCCGGCTCGCGCCTTGGCATCCGCCGCGCCCACTTCGACACGGAGAATCTCGACGGCGTCACCGGCCTGCACTGGCACAACCTCTGCGAGCAGGACGCCGACTGCCTGGAGCGCACGGTTGCCGCGGTGGAGGCGGGCTTCGCCGACGTCCTGCCCCGGATGCGCTACGTCAACTTCGGCGGCGGACACCACATCACCCGCCCCGGCTACGATATCGACCTGCTGGTGGACATCATCACCCGCTTCAAGGCGAAGTGGGACGTGGAGGTCTACCTTGAGCCGGGCGAGGCCGTGGCCCTGAACGCGGGCTACCTGGTGGCCTCGGTCCTCGACGTGATCCGGGCCGACATGGACATAGTGATCATGGACTCCGCCGTGCCGTGCCACATGCCCGACGTCATCGAGATGCCCTACCGCCCCCACATCGTCGGCTCGGCCAAGGCGGGGGAGAAGGCCTGGACCTGCCGCATCGGCGGCCCGTCCTGCCTGGCCGGAGACGTGGCCGGAGAATATTCCTTTGACACCCCCCTGGTCACCGGGGATAGGCTGGTATTCACGGACATGGCCATCTACACCATGGTCAAGACCAACACCTTCAACGGTATTCAGCTGCCCGCGATACAGCGCTTCGACCCGCAGAAGGGTACGCTGACCACGGTCCGCCGCTTCGACTACACCGATTTCAAAAACCGCCTTTCATAGGAGAGGAACCCATGGCGTCGCATTTTCTGGAAGGGGAGATTCAAAACGAGAAGCCGGACAAGGCCGCTGTCCACATCATTCCCGTACCGCTGGAAAGCTCCACATCCTACGGCACGGGAACCGCTGCGGGCCCGGACGCCATCATCGAGGCGTCCACGCAGCTGGAGCTCTGGGACGGCACGGGCACGCCCGGCACGAGCGGCATCCACACGGCCCCTCCCGTGGACTGCTCCAAGGAGATCGCCAAGACCCTGGACCGCATCGAGGACGCCGTGTCCTATGCCCTCGAATGCGAGGCCCTGCCCCTTGTCCTGGGCGGCGAGCATACGGTCACCCTGGGCGCCCTGCGCGCCATGAAGCAGAAATACGGCCGGTTCGGCGTGGTCCAGTTCGACGCCCACGCGGACCTGCGCAACATCTACCAGGGCTCGCCCTTCAGCCACGCCTGCGTCATGCGCCGGGCCATGGACGACCTCCGGGTTCCCGTCTTCCAGATCGGGGTCCGCGCCCTGTGCGCCGAGGAAGCGGAGTATCGCAAGGCGCAGGAGGTCCCCTGCCTCGACGCCCGCAAGCTGCACATCAAGGGCATTCCCACCCAGGTGCTGCCCGCCAACTTTCCCGAGCGCATCTACATCACCTTCGACGTGGACGGCCTGGACCCGTCCGTGATCCGGGCCACGGGAACCCCGGTCCCCGGCGGCCTCGGCTGGCACGACGCCCTGACCCTGCTGGAGCGCATCGTTGCGGGCAGACGGGTGATCGGCGCCGACGTGGTGGAGCTGGCCCCGGCCCAGGGCGATCACGCCTCGGATTTCGCCGCCGCCCAGCTGGCCTACCACCTCATCGGCCACGGCCTGCCCCGGGATTAACCGCCTCCACAGGCCACCAACGATGAAGCCTCTCTCGCCCCCGACCGGATGACCCGGCCGGGGGCTTTTCGTTGCTGGCATGAGCAGCGCTCCTCCCTGCGCCGGTTTTCTTCCGGCGTGGCTCCCAACGGTATCATTATTGCTGATAGAACCCTGCCCGGACCGCGCCAGCATCCCGGGAACATGGACAAAGCCGCCCCCAGGGCTTAAAACGAGGCAACGGCCTCCCCGAACGGCTCCAGGCTTCGGCAATAATCCGCCGATTCGGACACAGGCAGACGCACCCCGGGCCTTTACAGCACGACAAGACGACAAAGGATCACCGTACGCAGATGAAATTCCTCAGGGAAACGGAACT
>CAMYLL010000263.1 GCA_947259235.1 uncultured Pseudodesulfovibrio sp.
ATCGTCGACGCCGTCACGCCCTGAGGTTCTCGTCAGGCAGCCAGGCGGACGGTTCGGCACCGGTCGAACTCGGTGCTCTCGATCAACGCGATCGAGTCGAGGCTCGGCACCTGGGGCCGAATTCGCTCCCACAGGTGCCGCGCGATCTCCTCGACCGTCGGTTCGCGCAGCCACACGATCGGCTGGTAGCCCTTCCACTCGCCGACGTTCTCGTGGGTCAGGTAGTGCTTCTCCCACGGCTCGACGACCGCGCACAGCAGCCGCTCCAGATCGTCGGCGGGCATCACCATCGGGGCGTCGAGCGGTCCCGAGACCGTGGCCTCCACCGTCCAGGCGTGCGTGTGGATCAGGCCGTCCACCCGCTCCTGGTCACCGGACATCTCCACGGTGATGGTCTCCTGGCCCATGCCCACCACCGTGGCCCGGAAGACCTCGAAGACCTGCATCAGCTGCGCCGTGCGCTCCGGGTCCATGGTCACCTTGATCATCACCAGCTCGCGGTCCACGAAATCCTTTCGCGACAGGTCGTCAACCTGGATGATGGTGTCCAAGCCTTCAAGATATCTGTTGATCTCGTCCAAGGCCTTGTCGTCGCCTTCGATGCAGGCGACGATGCGGGAGACAGCGGGGTTCTCGGTCTCCCCGGCGGCCAGGGACAGGATGTTGGCCGCATAGCGGGTGAATTCCGAGGCCATCTTGGCGAGCACGCCGGGCTCGTTGCGGGCCAGGGCGGAAATGGTGCGTTTCAAGGGGGGCTCCTTGGGGTTTGACCCGGGCGGAAAGCTGCCCGCGTCCCGACAAAATACCCCAACCCGCGCGGAATGAAAAGCGCAAGGCGACCGCCGGGAAGTCATTTCCATTGGCAACGACCGCCAAACCCGTATATGGTGGACGCATCGTGATACACTATCTGCGCGAGAAACGGTGGTTCTTCTTCACCCTGATCATCCAGGCGGCCATGCTCCTGGGCCCGATTCCCCACGGCGTCTCCCCGGAGGGATGGCGGGTGCTGATCATGACCGTGGGCGCCACCATCCTGTTCATCACCGAGCCCATCCCCCTGCCCGCCGTGGCCCTGCTCATCATCCTGGGCCAGGTCTTCCTGCTCGGGTTGGACTCCTCCCTGGTTGCCAAATCCCTGATGAAGGACTCGGTCCTGTTCATCATGGGCTCCCTCATGCTGGCCGTGGCCCTGGTCAAGCAGAAGCTCGACAAGCGCCTGGCCCTGCTCATCATCCGTGTTACGGGATCGAATACATACAGTATCGCTTTCGGTATTTCGATCTTCTCCGGCATCCTGGCGTCGTTCATCGGCGAGCACACCGTGGCCGCCATGATGCTGCCGGTTGCCATGTCACTGCTCCAGCTGGCCACCGAGGACGAAAACCAGCGGCGTGCCCTGGCTGTGCTTTTTCTCTTCTCCATCTCGTACGCCTGTGCCATGGCCGGCATCGGAACCCCCTCGGGCGGCGCGCGCAACGCCATCATGATCGACTACCTGCGTGACTTCTTCTACGCCACGGACGACCCCGCCACCTACGAGTACAACGTCAGCTATCTCAAATGGATGATCTATGCCTATCCGGTGTTCCTCATCCAGCTGCCGCTGATGCACCTGATCCTGCGCCACGCCTTCAAGACCGAGCTGAAGGACCTCGGCCCTGCCGTGGCAAAGCTCAAGGAACAGGTGGGCAGCGAGGGAGCCCTGGCCGGGCGGCACTATCTGGCCATCCTTCTGTTCCTGGTCACGCTGGTGGGCTGGGTCGGCTTCTCGTCCTACGTGGGCATGGGCACCATCGCCATCCTCGGGGCCACGCTCTTCCTGGTCACCGGACTGGTGCGCTGGCAGGACCTGAATTCCGGCGTCAACTGGGGCGTGGTCCTGCTCTATGCCGCGGCCATCTCCCTGGGCGTGCAGATGCGCGACACCGGGGCCGCGGCCTGGGTGGCCGGGCTGTTCATGGACGCCCTGGCCCCGGTGGGACTGGACCGGGGCATCGGCCTGCTGGCCGCCCTGATGGTCCTGACCACCTTCATCACCAACACCATGAGCAACGGCGCGGCCGTGGCCGTCCTCGGCCCCATCGCCCTGTCCATCGCCGTGGGCTCGGAGACCAACCCCCTGGCCGTGGGCATGGTTACGGCGATGTCCAGCGCCTTCGCCTATTTCACGGTCATCGGAACCCCGGCCTCCACCATCGTCTATTCGTCCGGCTACCTGCGCTCGTCGGACTTCCTGCGGGTGGGCTGGCGCATGGCGCTCATGTCGTTCGCCGTCCTGCTCCTGGCGTCGAAACTGTACTGGCCACTGGTGGGGCTGTAAGGAGTTGTCCATGGCACAGGACGACGGACCCCTGAGAATTCTCATCTGCATCTGCGGCGGCCCCGAGGCCTTCACCGGGCTCAAGTTCGCGGCACGGCTGAGCAAGCAGAGCTGCGCCACCATCGGCCTGCTCTACGTGCGTCCCCTGGACAGCGGCCTGAAGTCCGGCGGCATGGAAGTGCGCGTGGCTCGCGAGAACATTCTCGACTGGGGGCTTGAGCTGCCGGGAATGGCCGCCCTGCGCAAGGCACGCGACATCCTCCTTGAGCTGGGCGAGATATCCGACGACACCCGGAGCGAATGGCGGCACGTGGCCCTCTCCGGCGACCCGTCCGGGGAATATATCCTGGAATACGACAACCCGTGCGGCGCAACCGTTTCCCTGCGGCTGCGCACCGCCCCGGACGTGACCTCGGCCGTTGCGGACGAGGCCGAACGCTTCAACGCGGACCTGATCATCGTGGGCGGCTCGCCCAAGCCCGTGGAAGGGCTGCGCCGCTATCTGGCGCCACGGGCCCTGGCCCTCAAGGTGGCGGCCCACTCCCCGCGCCCGGTCATCGTGGCAAGGCAACTGGAGCCGGGCCACGGCCACCTCGTCTGCGTGCAGGAAACCGAACGCTCACGCGCCATGCTCGCCAAGGCCGTGCGCTACGCCCACGCCTGCAACTGCCCGACCACGCTCCTCTCCGTGGCCAAAGACGAATCCGAGCTGGAGAGCGCCCAACGCGCCGTGGACGAGGCCGCCGCCTACTTCACAGAGCACGGCGTCACCCCCCACGAGCTGCTGGTGGAGACCGGCGATCCTGCCGAAGTCATTACCGAAATTGGTTACGATTTTTCCCTGATCATCATGGCCGAGTCGGCCAAACCGTGGTTCGCAAAGGCGTTCAGCGTGGCCCACGACGTCGCCGTGCGGGCCAGGAACTCCGTGCTCATCGTCAAGTAGAGGACAGCCGCCCGTGTCCCGGGCGGCCGGAAGCCTACAGGTCCACCAGCTCCACATCGTGCTCCGCAATGGGCGTCCCCAGGAACCGGCTCCCCGTCCGCGCGAACCGGGCCGCGTCGTCCGTGGTCAGATAGACCGTGGCCCCGCACCCCTCCTCGGGTCGCGTCAACCCCAGCCGGGCCAGCTCCGCATAGACGGTCTCCGCCGTGGTGGCCGCGGAATCGACAATGACCACCGCCCGATCAAGCACGCTGCGAATGGCCGGGGCCAGCAAGGGGAAATGCGTACAGCCCAGGACCAAAGTGTCAGGAACAACAGGGTTTTCCGTCCCCGACGCCGGATGAAAAAGCGAATTCAGATACCGCGCCGCCACGGCCTCGGCCACTGCGCCGTCCGTCCATCCCTCTTCGGCCAGGGCCACGAAAAGCTGGCAGGGATGGCCCATGATCCTGGCATCGGGCGCGATGGCGTGGATGGCACGATGATACGCGCCGCCCGCAATGGTGGACTCCGTGCCGATGACGCCGATGGCCTTGTTTCTGGTGGCCCGGCAGGCGGCCTGTGCCCCCGGCTCCACCACCCCGATGACCGGTATCCCCGGGTACGCCTCGCGCAAGGGATTGATGGCCACGGCGGACGCCGTGTTGCAGGCCACCACCAACAGCTTGATCTCCCGGCGCACCAGCTCGGCCGCGCACTGCACTGCATAGCGGGACACCGTGTTCGTCGACTTGGTTCCGTACGGAAGGCGAGCCGTGTCGCCCAGATACACCACGTCCTCGCAGGGCATCCGCTCCCGCAAGGCACGCAGCACGGTCAGCCCGCCCACGCCGGAATCAAACACGCCAATGGGTAATGAAGAATTTTTGCTCATGAATTCAGGCTCCTGTCCTGTCGAGCACGTGGCTCGTTCGGCAAATTCAACACACTTTCTGGAAAAAGTCTAAACCCATTTCGCGCAGTCTGGACTTTCTCTTCGCCCGCGCGTTTGCGCCTTGGGCGGGATGGGGCGGGATGGGGCGGATGATTTCGCCTCCGGCGGGCAAGGGGTTCACCCCCCTTGCATCCCCACTCTGCCCCTTCGGGGCGG
>CAMYLL010000264.1 GCA_947259235.1 uncultured Pseudodesulfovibrio sp.
TCGAACTCGCGGGCCAGTCCGTCGCTGACAATCTTCACCTCGTGTCGCGCCGCCTCCAGCTGCTTGCCGCATGCCGTGGCCAGGGCCAGCCCCTCCTTGTACAGGGCCACCCCTTCCTCAAGGGGCAGGTCACCCCGCTCCAGACGGTCCACGACTTCCTTGAGCCGCGCCAGCCGCTCTTCAAACGTCTCGTTGGCCACGGATTCCTCCACCGGTTTTGAATCAATCAAAATTCAGTTATTCCAACATCTCATCGACGGTCTTATTCAATAATGGCCCAGGGTCGACCAAGCGCCCGAGGACGGACACGGAGAAGTGCAGATGCGGCCCGGTGGCCCGGCCGGACATGCCGGAAAAGCCGATGGCCTGCCCGCGCTGTACCCTGTCGCCTTCCTTGACGATGGGCTTGGACAAGTGGAAATACATGCTCACAACGCCGTTGCCGTGGTCCACGTATACGGAGTTGCCCGCGTAGTAGTGGTCGCCCACCAGGATGACCTCGCCGTCGGCCGCGCATTTGATGGGGTTGCCCATGGGCGAGCGGAAGTCCAGCCCTCGGTGGGGGTTCTTGGGCTTGCCGTTGAGGATGCGCTGCATGCCGTAGAGGCTCGAAATATCTCCCGTCACAGGCCGCTCGAAGGGCAGCCGCCACATCCGCTGGGGCGAGACCGTGTTCTTGGCCGCCGTGGTCTGCTCGCCCTCGGCCTTGATGCGCGCATAGACATCCGTGGGCGGGGTGACCATCTTCTTTGGCAGGGTCAGTTCCTGGCGCTCATACTCCCCCGGGATCACCTGGATGGTCCGCCGGAAGGTGTTCTCCTTGCCGTCGATGGAGGCTATGACGGACAGCTCCTCCTCGCCCGGCTTGGCGTTGAGGACATCCGTACCGAGCATGATCAGGGCCACATGGCGGCCGTTCCATACGGAAATGGACGGCACGACCTCCTTGCCGAGCCAGAACACGGAGACCGACCCCAGAGGTTGATCGGAAGTCAAACGGACCAGGAAGGGCTGCCCGACGTCAACCCGGCCCGGAGCCGCCAGCACCAGGGCGGAGCCTGGCGACGGCGCGTTCTCGGCCTCGGCGGCCTCGGCCACCCGGGCCTCGCCCGGCAGGACCAGCCCGATGTCGTCCCCTTCCTGCAACCCGAATCCCTGTGCGGGAACCGTGTGCGGAACCAGGGGCATAGTGAAAAATACAACAAGAAGAACGAGCAGTGCTATCCGTTTCATCATTTCTCCAAAGTCTGTGCCGGAGCCTGGGCCACCACTGCGGTCACCCGGCCATCCCTGACCCTGATATCAAGAGCGTCGCCCGGCGTCACCTCTTTCGGGTCACGCAAAAATCCGCCCGTGCGCTCAACACGCACCAGCGAGTACCCTCGTTGCAGGGGCGCCTCGGGATCAAGCCCGCGCAAGGCGGCCCCGAGCAGCCCGAAGTCCCGCTCCCTGGCTTCCGCCTGCCCCAGGGCGGCCCGCTCCAAACGGCGGCAGATGCCAGTCAGTTCATCCCTCGCCCGGTCCACCCGGTCCGGCCCATAGGCCCGATCCAAACGCAACGCCACGGCCTCCAGCGCGTCACCGCGTCTGCGCCACACTCCCTGCCCGGCCTCGTCGAGCCGGGGAATCAGCGAAAGCAGGCGGTCTTCCATGCGCTCCAGCCGCCGGACCGGCGAAAGCCAACCCAGCGCCCTGCGCAACTGAATGAAATCCGCGCCCTTGCCTGCCAGCCATCCCGCGTAGGCCCGGCCCAGGCTCATCTCAAGCACGTCCACCCGTTGGGCCAACGTCTCACGCCGGGGCCACAGCTCCTGGGCCGCGTGGCTCGGCGTGGCCGCGCGCCGGTCGGCGACAAAATCCGCAATGGTCACGTCCGGCTCGTGGCCCACGCCGGTGACCACCGGGACCCGAGCCCGATAGATGGCATCGGCTACCATCTCGGTATTGAAAGCCCATAAATCCTCAAGGGAACCGCCGCCCCGGATCAGCACCACCACCTCGGCCCAGCCGTCGGCGTCAACTTGATCGAGGGCCGCCGCGATCTGCTCCGGCGCGCGCTCGCCCTGGACCAGCGACGGATAAATGCGTATCTCCCCGCCCGTGCCGCGCCCGCCAGCGATGCGCAGAAAATCCCGAACGGCCGCGCCGGAAGGCGAGGTCACCACCGCCACCCGCGACGGATCACGCGGCAGCTCAAGCTTCCGCTCCGGGTCGAAATAGCCTTTGTCCGACAGCTTGCGTTTGAGCGCCTCGAAGGCCACGGCAAGATCGCCCACGCCCTGCTCCTGCACCAGCTCCGCCACCAGCTGATACTGCCCGCGCGGTTCATAAACGTTGAGCCGGCCAGCGCATAGGACCTCCTGGCCGTTCTCCAGGCCGCCGCTCCCCACAGCCGTGGCCGCGCCCGTCTCCTCGACCTCGCCCGTCAGGGGGTTCACCCGTTCGCCGCCCCGCTCCACCGGCTCGGCAGAACGCTGGGCCGACTTGAACCAGACCACGGACAGGGCCGCGTCGCCGTCCGTCAGGGAAAAGTACACATGGCCGCTGGCCGGACGGACCAGGTTCGTCACCTGACCGCGCACCCAGACAAACGGGAACTCCGCCTCAAGCAGGTTCTTGACCGAGCGTGTCAGCTCGCCGACTGTGAGTATGGCAGCCATCCCTTGCCTCCGGTCTCTCCATGATACAGTTGCAACGCACCAGCCGGAACAGCAACGCTGCCCAGCCATTCGGCTTCATATCATCCCGGCCCGCGACCGCACAACCGCTAACCCGGAAGAAAAACACCCCGCGCACCAGCGCAAACGACATCGGCCAGCCTGTCCCATTGGGGCAGGCTGGCCGAACATTTTCTTTCTATTCAACTGCCAAAGGCAGGGAGGCAATCAGTACACAGCGGTTACAGCGAAAGTCCCCACTGGGCCCAGATTTCCTTGCGCCATGCGGTAAAGGCCTCGGCGAACCCGTCGATGGGCAGCTCGATCTTTTCGCCGCTCTTGCGGTCCTTGGCTTCGACGATGCCGTTCGCCAGTCCCTTGCCGCCCAGCACGAGCTGCATGGGGTAGCCGATGAGATCGGCCTCGGCGAACTTGACGCCCGGGCGCTCCTTGCGGTCGTCGTAGCAGGCGTCCACCCCCAGCCCCTTGAGCTGTTCGTAAAGCTCCCCGGCCTTGTCGTTCACGGCCTCGTCCTTGCCGCCAAGGGAGATGAGGGCCACCTCGAATGGCGCAATGGACGGCGGGAAGCAGCAGCCGCCCTCGTCGTTGTTCTGCTCGATAGCCGAGGCGACGATGCGCGAAACGCCGATGCCGTAACAGCCCATGACCATGAATTGGGTCTTGCCGTTCTCGTCGAGGAAGGAGGCCTCCATCTTCTTGGAATATTTGAGGCCGAGCTTGAAGACGTGGCCGACTTCGATGCCCTTGGTGAATTCGATCTCCCCGCCGCACTCCGGGCAGGGGTCCGTGGGCTCGATGACGCGCAGGTCGGCGAACTTCTCCACCGCGCAGTCGCGGCCCAGGGAGAGATGGCGGACATGGGCGTCGGCGGCGTTGGCCCCGGCCACCCAGTCTGTGGCGAGGCACAGCTCGCTGTCGGCATAGACCGGGACGTCCTTGGCCAGCCCGGCGGGTCCGGCAAAGCCCACTGGAGCGTTGGTCAGCTCCTTGACCGTGGCTTCGTCGGCCAGCTCTATCTCGTTGCCGCCCACGAGGTTGCGCAGCTTGACATCGTTGAGCTCGCGGTCACCGCGCACAAGGCCCACCACGGGCTTGCCGTCCACCATGAAGACCAAGGTCTTGACGAGCTTGTCCGCGGAGATTCCCAGGAAGGCGCAGACCTCATCCACCGTGTGCTGGCCGGGAGTGTCGACGCGCTCCATGGGCGGGCACTCGGCGTTGCACAGGCACTCGCCCTCGGGCACGGCCACCTTGGCCTTTTCGAGGTTCGCGCCGAATTCGCAGCCCTTGCAGGAGGCAATGGTGTCCTCGCCGGTATCGGCCAGGACCATGAATTCATGGGAGAAGTCGCCCCCGATGGCGCCGGAATCCGCCTGGACGGGCTTGAACCGCAGGCCGATGCGGGAAAAGGCGGCTTTGTAGGCCTCGAACATGGCCCAGTAGGACGTCTCCGCTCCCGCCTCGTCGCGATCAAAGGAATAGGCGTCCTTCATGATGAATTCGCGCCCGCGCATGAGCCCGAAGCGGGGCCGGATCTCGTCGCGGAACTTGGTCTGGATCTGATAGAGATTGACGGGCAGCTGCTTGTAGGACTTGATCTCGCCGCGCACGAGATCCGTGATGACCTCCTCATGGGTGGGTCCGAGACAGTAGTCCCGGCCGTGGCGGTCCTTGAGGCG
>CAMYLL010000265.1 GCA_947259235.1 uncultured Pseudodesulfovibrio sp.
TTCATCTCCTGGCTGGCCGCCCAGGGGGTCCACCCGTACGTCTGCCTGGGCATCGGCATGGTTCTGGCCATGCTCTATTGCGCCCTGCTGGCCATGGCGGTGGAGCGGCTGGCATACCGGCCCCTGCGGCAGGCCTCGCGGCTGGCCGTGCTCCTGTCCGCCCTGGGCATGTCGATCTTTTTGCAAAACGGGCTGATGCTGACCCAGGGCCAGTACGACGTGGCCTATCCCACGGAAATCACCGCAGGCGGTTTCCAGCTCGGCGGCATCTATTTTTCCTACATGCAGTGCCTCATCGTGGGCCTGACGGCATTCCTGCTGGTGGCCCTCAACCTGCTGGTCTTCAAGACCCGCATCGGCAAGGCCATGCGCGCCACGGCCCAGGACAAGGTCATGTCCGCCCTGGTCGGCATCAACTCCAACCGCATCATCGCACTGACCTTCGCCATCGGCGCGGGGCTGGCCGCCGCAGCGGGCATCATGGTCGGCCTCTACTACGGCACGGTGAGTTACTCCATGGGGTTCGTGCCCGGCATCAAGGCCTTTGCAGCCGCCGTGCTCGGCGGCATCGGCAACATCACCGGGGCCATGCTCGGCGGGCTGATCATCGGTATGGTCGAGATCTTCGCGGCCGGATACATCTCCGGGGAGTACAAGGACGTGTTCGCCTTCATCATCCTGATCGGCGTGCTGTATTTCAAGCCCACCGGCATCATGGGAGAGAACGTTGACGATACAAGAGTCTAAGAAATTGTGGATCGGCCTGGGGGTCGGTCTTTTCTGGTTCCTGCTGCTGTTGTGGCCTCTGACCGGCATCGAGCCAGACGGGCTTCATTTCGCCGGAACCTGGGCCATATTTGCCAAGGTCGCCCTGGCCGCGCTGGTCATCGTCATCGTCTACCAGCTCCAGCAGTCGGGCAAGCTGGACATGGTCGGCGTGCCGCTGGGCAAGGCGCGGGACGCAGTGCGCAAGGGCTACGAGGTGGCGCCCACCTGGGCCCTGCTGGTCGTGGTCCTGGGCGCGGCCCTGATCTATCCCCAGTTCGCGGGGCGCTACGGCAACGACGTGGCCATCTCCGTGCTCATCTACATCTGCCTGGGACTGGGGCTGAATATCGTGGTCGGCCTGGCCGGGCTGCTCGACCTCGGCTATATCGCCTTCTACGGCGTGGGCGCGTACACCTATGCGTTGCTCAGCATGCATTTCGGCATGTCCTTCTGGCTCTGCCTGCCCGTGGCCGCGCTGTTGGCCGCCGTGGCCGGCTGCATCATCGGCTATCCGACCCTGCGCATGCGGGGCGATTATCTGGCCATCGTCACCCTGGGCTTCGGCGAGATCGTGCGCCTGATCCTCAACAACTGGATGGCCCTGACCAACGGTCCCAACGGCATCCTCAGCATCCCGCGCCCGGAGCTGTTCGGGTTCCAGTTCGCCTCGCTCTCGTCGCTGTACTACGTCATCCTGGGCATTGCCGTGTTCACGGTGCTGGCGGTTTACCGCCTCAATTATTCGCGCATCGGCCGCGCCTGGGAGGCTATCCGCGAGGACGAGACCGCAGCCGAGTTGATGGGCGTGAACACCTTTCTGCTGAAGCTCCTGGCCTATGCCATGGGCGCGACTTTTGCCGGACTGGCCGGGGCGTTCTTTGCCGCGCGCATGCGCTTTGTCGGTCCGGAGTCGTTTACTTTCCTTGAGTCCGCCATGGTTCTTGCCATGGTGGTTCTGGGGGGCATGGGGTCCATCCCGGGCGTCATCCTGGGCGTTCTGGCCCTGGTGGCCCTGCCCGAGCTGTTCCGTGGCTTTGAGCTGTACCGCATGTTCGTCTTCGGCGGCGTCATGTGCACCATGATGCTCATCCGCCCGGCCGGGCTGTGGCCCGCCAAGCGGGTCGGCCGCCGGTCCGAGGAAATGGAGTAGGAGACTCCGTCCGGGGCGGCCCTTGCTTGAGACGCCTGCCCCGTTGTGTCGTAATCACACTAGTTTTTGAAGGTTCTCGGGGGTCCGTGTATGCAGGGATTCCCGACCAGCCGGAGGCATTTTCCCTATGGTTCAAGACAGGCAGCCCATCCTCGAAATGAAGAACGTGGTCTCGGCCTATGGCCGGATCAAGGCCCTCAAGGGCATCTCGCTCACGGTCTATGACGGCGAGATCGTGACCATAATCGGGGCCAACGGCGCGGGCAAGTCCACCACGCTGATGACCATCTGCAACGTGATCAGAGCCGTCGAGGGCGACATCATGTACAAGGGCGAGCGCATCAACGACGTGGCCTCGGATGTCCTGCCCACCATGGGGCTGTGCCAGGTCCCCGAGGGGCGGCGCATCTTTCCCCGGCTGACCGTCACCGAGAACCTCGACATGGGCGCGTTTTTTCGCAAGGACACGGCGGGCATCAAGGAAGACATGGAGCGGGTCTACGAGCTGTTCCCCAAGCTGCGCGAGCGGCGCAGACAGCTGGGCGGAACCCTGTCCGGCGGCGAGCAGCAGATGCTGGCCATGGGCCGCGCCCTGATGTCCCGGCCCAAGGTGCTGCTTCTGGACGAGCCGTCCATGGGGCTGGCCCCACTCCTGGTGCAGCAGATTTTCGACATCGTGAAGATGATCAATGGCCAGGGCGTCACCGTGGTCCTGGTGGAGCAGAACGCCAACCTCGCACTCCAGTGCGCCAGCCGTGGCTACGTCCTTGAAACCGGCTCCGTGGTCATGGAGGACGAGGCCTCGGCCCTGCTGACCAACCCGGACATCCGCAAGGCGTACCTGGGCGAGTAAGGCCCGGGAGCACAACCGCACGAAGCCCCCTGTCGCTCATGCGGCAGGGGGCTTCGTGCGGTTGTCAGGACAGGCCGCGTCTGCCCCTGGTCCGCGCCCCGTGTGCAGGGCGCGGACCAGGGCGTAGCTGAAAAGGGCCGGGGTCGGCTAGCTGTAGTCGCCCCGGTTGAACTTGAACCGCTCGGTGGCGGCCAGGGCATCCAGCTCATCGACGATGGACTGCAGGTCCGGGTGGGTGGAGCCCAGGTTGGGCTCGTCGGCCTTGATGGCCGCCACGTCTGCCGCGATCTGGTCCAGGGTCCCATAGGCTTCCTTGAGGCCTGCCTCGGGGTTCTGGAGGGTCGCCGCATACGCGTCCCACTTGTCGAGGATGGACTCGACCTGTCCGGAGACGGCCGGTCCCGTGGTGTCCACGCTGGAAACCTTGTCGAGCGCGCCCGTGGCGAGCAGGGGGTTCACTATCAGGGGCGGCGGCACGGCCGCTGCGGCGGTGGGGGTGTTTCCCTTGGCCACTTCCTGATTGAGAAACTCGCCGAACGCCTGTCCGGGCTTGGTCGAGGATTTCCTTTGCGTTTGTTCCGGGTGGATGCCCTCAATCTGATCAGGACGGATCTTCATGGCTTTTCACTCCTATCCTGTGGTTTGACTCCTTTCGTGCAAGGAGCTTGCCAAGGGCGCTTCGTCTTGTATCCTGCCGAAAATTCATATGTTTCCCATATGCGGGCTGGGAAAAATCTGCCGCATGGGCAGGGGCGGGTACACGCGGGCCCGAATCTATGGTAATGCACAAGAAAAAGGTTGTCTATCATCCGTCCCTCTGGCAAAAAATAAGTGGAAGATTCCGCTGATCCCGATCCGCCTGGCGAGGAAACCGCCGCACAGGGTCGGAGGGCGATGTAACAAAAAGCAAGGAGATGACACATGGTCAAGGTAAGTAAAATTTTATGTGCTGTGGATTTTTCCGACCACAGTCCCAGCGTGGCCGAGTATGCAAGCCTGATCGCGGGCTGCTCCGGCGCCACTGTCGTGGTCCTGTATGTGGCTCCCTCCCTGAGCCAGTATGTGGGCTTCCATGTCCCGCCCAGCTCCATCGAGAGCTTTGTGGGTGAGATCGTCACCGGCGCGGAGGACACCATGAACGAGTTCGTCAAGGACAACTTCAAGGACCTGAGCACCGTTGGCAAGGTCGTCACCGGCTACCCGGCGGAGGAGATTCTCTCCATTGCCGAGGCCGAGAAGTGCGACATGATCATCATGGGGACCCATGGCCGCAAGGGCATCGACCGCATCCTCTTCGGCTCCGTGGCCGAGAAGGTTGTCAAGTCGTCCAAGGCCCCGGTGCTGACTGTCCGGCCCAGCTAAGCCCCGTTCCACTTTACGGGAACGGCTAAAGATTATAAGGGAACGGCTTCGGTCGTTCCCTTTTTTGCCGCCGGGGAGGGGGCCCTCTGCGGTCGCGGGAGTGGCGTTTCATTATTTTGGGGAGAGCAAGGTTATGAGAGAGTTCAGCGTTCGTTCCGAGATTGCAGACTTCGATCCGTACACTCCGGGGCTGACCATAGAAAAGATCA
>CAMYLL010000266.1 GCA_947259235.1 uncultured Pseudodesulfovibrio sp.
ACCCACGCCACCCTGGACGAGCTTAAAGTCGACGCCGTCGACCTGCGCGCAATGAAACTCGAAGTCCCCTACGCCGGACAGCGGCTTCACTGGTTCCAGGGCCACAGCCCGGACGGCAAGGGCGGAACCGTGCCCGTGCTCATCCCGGCCCAGTTCGTTTTTCTCTTCTGCAACCTCGACGAGCAGAGCCTCTTCTCCGCCCTGGGCTCCACCGGCCTCGCGTCCGGCAACACCCTGGCCGAGGCCAAGGTCGCCGCGCTGACCGAGGTCATCGAGCGCGACAGCGACGCCACCGTGCCCTTCGACCCCGCCCGCTGTTTCCGCGTTGCATCAAACGACCCGGAGATCGCCGCCCTGCTGACCGCCTACAAGGAGGACGGCATCGAGGTCTGGTTCGTGGACGTGACCCCGGAGTTTGGCGTGCCCTGCTACAAATCCGTGGTCCTGGGCAGCCGGGGCGACGTAAACAAGGGCTTGGGCTGCGGCCTGAGCGGCAAGGCCGCCCTCGTCTCGGCCATGACGGAGACAGCCTACCCCTACCCCGGCCCGAAGAGTGGTCCGGCCCCGGCGGGACTGCCCGTGCGCATGCTCGAAGACCTGCCCGATCACTCCACAGGCAGCGCCGAAGGCGACCTGTTGGTTCTGGAACAAACGCTCATGGCCAACGGCTATCGCCCGACCTATGCCGACCTCACCCGCAAGGACCTCGGCATCCCCGTCACCCGCGCCATTGTCCCCGGTCTCGAGATCATCTCGGACTTCGACCACTATTCGCGCGTCAGTCCCAGGCTCTATGCCAACTACGTTAATATGTTTTCCTGATTTTGGCTCGGCCAGACGGACGAATCGCCGTCACGGCTGCGTTGTAACCCAATTACCACACACCATGATTCGCAATTTGCGGTATGTTGATATCCAATCGTCACGACTTTGAGTATATTGCAGTTGAATAAAGATTCGCCATGACGTATAGAAAAGCTTCTCTGATATTTAATAGCAACATCGTTCAATGAGCACTGCGACCTCCGTGGACCACCATTCTCCTTTGGAGGTTACCATCCCCTGTGCTCATTTTACACCGAGGGCATTCCCACCTCCCCGGGGATGCCCTCACTCTTTTTCCCCGGGCGAAATGCATTGACGCAGCGCCTCGTTGCGCGATAATGGAAAATCCCTCGACGCGCCGCTCGGGCAACCGGGCCACCTGCCCGAAAGCCCTCCCCGACCGGCTTCGTCAACACGCCTGGGTGGTGGAACTGGTAGACACCCGAGACTTAAAATCTCGTAATCTTCGGATTGTGCGGGTTCAATTCCCGCCCCAGGTACCAAATTTCAATCCGGCTATGCACGTAGCCGTCTGTAACGCCCCAGTTTTCTGGGGCTTTTTCATGGCGTCCGCCTGCGTTGCGGGCATTGCCCGCGCTCATGACGCTGACGGGAAACGACACCACACCCCCGCCCTCGTTCTTGCTTTTCATTGAATATCAAAGTGTTGCCCATTACTCTCGCATTGTGAACATATGCTCAATTTTGTCCTTGACAAAGATACGCGTGGTCATATTATCACATGAACACATGCTCATAGAAGGGAGGCGTGTTGGGTAGACGTAAAAAAATGCGGATGGTCGAACAGGAGCCCTGTGCCGTGTTCTACAAGCCCCAGGGAATTCCCATGCGGGAGCTTCAGAGCCTTGTGCTGCCTGTCGAGGGCCTGGAAGCCCTCAGGCTGGTGGACGGCGAACGGATGCAGCAGGTGGACGCGGCGGCTAGGATGGGCGTGTCACGCCCCACCCTGAGCCGGGTCCTGAGCGAAGCGCGCAACATCGTGGCCACGGCCCTTTTCGAGGGCAAGGCGATCCGCGTGGATGGAGGCGAATACCAGCTCGCCTCGGAAAACGGCACATGCCGCCGGAGACGGCGGCGCTATTGTCAGACAATGGACGGGGATACCCCGTCACACGTTGCAAACGAACCTTCATGCACTGAAGGCGACGACATGGGAGAATGAATGATGCCCAAGAACAGCAACGGAACCGGGACACAGCCCGGCGGCGGATGCCGCCGCACAGGCGGAAGCGGACGCGGAATGGGCGGCGGCATGGGACGCGGAATGGGCGGCGGCAAAGGCAGCGGCATGGGACGCGGCATGGGCGGCGGAATGGGCGGTCGTTCCATGGGGACGACCACAGGCGCGCAGCAACCACAATCTTCAGCGCCTCGCCCCGCAAACGCAAGCCAGCCGATGGCCGACCTCGGAGTGCAGATACTGGCCGTGCCCAGCCAGGGACCGTCCATGGACGACCGGATCGATCCGCGATTCGGCCGCGCGGCAGGCTTCGTGGTGGTCAACACGCAGACAATGGCCGCGAGCCATGTGAACAACGACGCAGCCCAGGCCCGCGCTCATGGGGCTGGCATCCAGGCCGTGGAATCCCTGGCCAATGCAGGGGTTCAGACCGTCCTGGCCGGACGCGTGGGCCCCAAGGCCTTCGCCGCCATGTCCGCCGCAGGCATCTCCGTCTGCCTGAACATTGAGGAAATGACCGTCCGTCAGGCAGTCGATCTTTTTATCGCCGGCGGACTCCCCATGGCCCGGACCCCCAACGCAGAGGCAGGCGAAAACAAGTGATCTACACCATAGCAAGCGGCAAGGGCGGCACGGGCAAGACCACCGTGGCCTCGTCGCTGATATCCCTCTGGGATTCTCCGGTCACGGCCGTGGACCTTGACGTGGAAGAACCCAACCTGCACCTCTTTCTCAACCCGACCATCACCAGAATCGATCCGGCATGGATCGAGGTTCCGGAAGCGGACGAGGACAAATGCACCCGGTGTCGCGCCTGCTCCGACCTGTGCCAGTTCAAGGCCATCACCGTCATGGGCGACACGATGCTCGTCTTTCCCGAGATGTGCCACGGCTGCGGCGGCTGTCTTGCCATCTGCCCCGAGGGGGCTCTGCGCCCCGCCCATCGCGAGCTGGGCGAGATATGCCACGGCCAAATCAACTCCGGGCGGTTCGTCATGGGCAGGCTGCGCATAGGCGAGGCCATGAGCCCGCCGCTCATGCGTCAGGTCAAGGCGCTCTTCTCAGGCTTTGTCGATAAAGAGCCGGACACGGACATCGTTGTGGACGCCCCTCCCGGCGTCAGCTGCCCGGCAGTCAGCGCGGTCATCGACTCCGACTGCGTGGTGCTGGTCACCGAGCCGACGCCCTTCGGCTTCCATGATTTCAAGCTTGCCTGGGAGGCGTTCTCGCCCTTCTGCATCCCCATGGGCGCGGTCATCAACAGGGCGGACATCGGCGACGACACGGTCCAGCGGTTCTGCGACGAGAAAGGCATCCCCATCTGGGCCGAAATCCCCTTTGACCGGGCCATAGCCGAGGCATACTCGCGCGGCGAGGTGGTGGCCGAAAGCCTGGCCCCCCTTCGGGAAACGTTTCATCAGCTCCGCCGCGCCATGCGCCAGGCGGCCACAACCGGGCAAGGAGCGGCGCAATGCGCGAAATAGTCGTTATCAGCGGCAAAGGGGGCGCGGGCAAGACGTCCATCGCCGGCGCCCTGGCCCACCTGGCCGAGAACGCCATCCTGTGCGACCTGGACGTGGACGCCCCGGACCTGCACCTGCTCCTTGCTCCGCAGCATATCGAGGAGCACGCCTTCCACTCAGGCAACGAAGCGATCATCGACCCCGAACTGTGCACCGAGTGCGGGACCTGCGCCGAGCTGTGCCGCTTTGACGCCATCGCAGGGCCGGACTCGGGCGAGACGGGTTACCGCGTCCTCCCTTTCCGTTGCGAAGGATGCAAGGTCTGCGTGGAGCTGTGCCCGGAAAAGGCCATCGCCTTCCCGCAGAGGCACTGCGGAGAGTGGTACGTCTCGGATACCCGGTTCGGAACCATGGTCCACGCCCAGCTCTTTCCCGGCGAGGAGAACTCCGGACGGCTGGTCACCCTGCTAAAAAGCAAGGCACGGGACATGGCCGAGGAACGCGGGCTGGAGATCGTCCTCTCGGACGGCGCGCCGGGCATCGGTTGCCCGGTGATCAGCTCCCTGGCCGGAACGCACCTAGCCGTGATTGTCACGGAGCCGACCCCCTCGGGCATGCACGACCTGGCCCGGGTGGCCCAGCTGTGCGACGGGTTCAAGACCAAGGTGGCCGTGCTCATCAACAAATGGGACATCAACCCGGAGATGACCCGGAACATCGAAGACTACTGTGCGGGCAAGGGCTACCCGGTCATCTGCCGCTTCCCCCATGACCGGGCCGTGACCGATGCCATGGTCAACCGCATGGTGCTGACCGAATACGACGACGGCCCCCTGGCCGACATTCTTCGCA
>CAMYLL010000267.1 GCA_947259235.1 uncultured Pseudodesulfovibrio sp.
TCGCGCATTTTCAAGCGGTTCACGGAGGAAGGAATCATTGACATAGACGGCAGCCAAATCACCATTCTTGACCGAGAACGGTTGCAGGAACTGGCCGAAGAGGGACGCTGAGCCTCGTCACTGGCTGCCGGACAAACTCAAAAAGCCCGCCGTACAGATGTACGGCGGGCTGCCTTTTGCAGCGGAAAAAGGGAGTCTCTACTGACCGATCTTGTTGACGGCCGTCTGGAGACGGGCAACGCGGCGCTGGGCCTGACGAGCGTGAATGACGTTCTTGCGGGCAGCCTTGTCCAGAAGGGACGTGGCGACCTTCAAGGCCTCCTGGGCCTTTGCGACGTCATTTTCCTCGATGGCAACGCGAACAGCCTTGACGGTGTTCTTGATGCGGGTCTTGGAAATACGGTTGCGGTTGCGACGCTGCAAGCTCTGACGGTGCCTTTTCAGGGCGGACTTGTGATTAGCCAAGGTGGATACTCCTGATCTTTTATCGTATTAAAACGCTTTTCTTACTGGTTTTCCCAAAGGGAGAGCCTTTTATATGGACTCTTCCTCTTATGTCAAGACTTTTCTAGACCTGCAAGGCGTTGAAGTCGGCCAATCTGCCCAAGCGGTCGACCAGACCCTTGAGCAGATTCAGCCTGTTCAGCCGCACATCCATGTCATCGCACATGACCATAACATTGTCGAAGAATCCGTCAACCGAGGGCCGCAGCTCGCGCAGCAGACCCAGCAGACCGGGGAAGTCGCGCTGCTCCCACAGATCGTCGAACCGGGGAGCGGTTTCCTCCAGCCGGGTTCCGAAGGCAGTTTCGTGCTCGCCTTCGAAGAGATCCGGGTCATAGCCGCCGGTGAGCTTCTGCCCGGCCTCATCGCCCTGCTTGCGGATAATATTGGCCGCACGCTTGAAGGTCAGCACGGCCTGCTCGAAGTCCGGCTCCTTGCTGAAGGCGTCGAGTGCCTCCAGACGGGCCTTCATGGTACGGATGTCGTTGAACCCGGCCCCCAGGGCGGCGTCCACGACGCGGGTCTCGATCCCCTGGCCGGTGAACAGGGCGCGCAGACGCTGGCCAAAGAAATCCAGCAGCTTTGCCAGGGATTCGTCCTGATCCGCCTTCCACGGGATGCCCTCGGCATAGCCCGCCCGGGCATCAGTCAGGAACCCTTTCAGATCGATGTCCAGATCATGCTCGATGATGATGCGGATGATGCCCAGGGCGCAGCGACGCAGGGCGTAGGGGTCGTTGGCGCCGGTTGGCATCTTGCCCAGGCCGAAGCAGCCCACCAGGGTGTCCGCCTTGTCCGCCATGGAAACCAGGGCGCCGGACAGGCTTGACGGGACAGGGGAATCCGGCCCAGCGGGCAGATACTGCTCGTATATGCCTTTGGACACTATCTCGCCCTTGCCTGCGCGTTCGGCATAAATGCCGCCCATCTTGCCCTGAAGGCTGTCGAACTCGATGACCATCTCGGACACGAGATCGGCCTTGGACAGACGACCGGCCAGTGCATAGTCTTCGTATTCGCCGGGGATGATCCCCTTGGACTCGCCCAGGCTCTCGGCCAGCCCCGCGCACAGGTCGCCGATGCGGCGCGACTTGTCGCCCACGGACCCGAGGGGCCCGAGGAATACCACGTTGGAGAGCTTGTCCAGCCAGACCCTGAAATCCACCTTGCAGTCGGCCTCCCAGAAGAATCGGGCGTCCTCCAGCCGGGCCTTGAGCACGCGCTCCCAGCCTTTCTTGACCAGAGCCACATCCACGGGCTCGATGTTCAGGGTGGTCAGGAAATGCGGCAGGAGCTTGCCGTCCGGCCCCTGCACGCCAAAGCTCTTCTGGTGCGACTGCATGGAGGTCAGCAGCACCTCGCGGGGCAGTTCGAGGTAGCGGGGGTCGATGTCGCCGATGAGCGGACGGGGATATTCAACAAGGTTGGCCACTTCGTCGAGAAGCGCCTCGTTCCAGACGATCTCGCCGCCCAGCGCCTTTGCCAGGCTGTCGCCCTCGGCAACGATGGCCTGTTTGCGCACTTCGGGATCAATGACGATCTTGCCGTCTTTGTCCACAACGTTGAAATAATCGGCTGCGGTGGTCACAGTGAAGGGCCCGGCTCCCATGACACGATGACCGCGCGTGGTGCGACCGGCGGTCAGATTCTCGACCGAAAATTCCACCACGGCATCATCCAGCAAGGCCAGGAGCCAGCGGATGGGACGGCCGAAGGTGAAGTCATACCCTCCCCAACGCATCTTCTTGGGAAAGGAAAGAGATTCTATGGATTTGACACAGATGGCGGGCAGGATGTCCACGGCCTTCCCGCCGCCCACGGTTTTGGTGGCGGCAAGGTATTCGCCCTTGTCGGTTTCGAGCTTGAAAAGCGCGGCCTCGTCGACCCCCTGGGTCTTTGCAAAGCCCTGCCCCGCCTTTGTCAGGTTGCCGTCGGCGTCATAGGCAATGCGGGTGGGCGGACCGGTGACGGTCTCCTCCTGCTGCCGCTGCATGTCGGCGATACCAACCACATGGGCGGTGATCCGGCGCGGCGTGGCAAAGGTACGCACGGCGGTGCATTCTATCATTGCCTCGTCAAGGAGCCTGACAAAGGCCTCCTTCAGCTCGGCGGCCAGCTTGGGCACGAAGCGCGCCGGCATTTCCTCGGTTCCGATTTCCAGTATGAATTCGGCCATTGTACTACTCTTTTATTGTAAATTCGCTTGGCTTTTGGCTTATTTCTTCAACATGGGATAGCCCATGGCCTCGCGCTGGTCAGCATAGAGCCGGGCGATCTTGGAAGCCAGGTTGCGTACCCGGCCGATATAGGTGGCGCGTTCGGTGATGGATATGGCGCCGCGCGCGTCGAGCATGTTGAAGGAATGGGAACACTTCAGGCAGCAGTCATAGGCGGGCCAGGGCAGCCCCTCCTCGCACAGCTTGAGGCACTCCGCCTCGAACCGGTTGAACAGCTCGAAGAGCAGCTCCGGGTCAGACAGCTCGAAGTTGTACCTGGACTGCTCCACCTCATTTTGATGAAAGACGTGACCATAGGTGATCTCGTTGTTCCATGCGAGGTCGTAGACCGACTCCTTCTCCTGGAGATACATGGAAAGCCGCTCCAGACCGTAGGTGATCTCGACGGACACGGGCTTGAGGTCGATGCCGCCCACCTGCTGGAAGTAGGTGAACTGCGTCACCTCCATGCCGTTGAGCCAGACTTCCCAGCCCAACCCCCAAGCTCCCAGGGTCGGCGATTCCCAGTCGTCTTCCACAAAGCGGATGTCGTGCTGGGCGGCGTCGATGCCGATGGCGGCCAGACTCTGCAGATACAACTCCTGGATGTTGTCCGGCGAGGGCTTCAGGATGACCTGAAACTGGTAGTAGTGCTGCAGACGGTTCGGGTTCTCGCCGTAACGACCGTCGGTGGGCCGACGCGAGGGCTCGACGTAAGCCGTCTTCCACGGTTCCGGCCCGATGACCCGAAAAAAAGTGGACGGATTGAAGGTTCCCGCGCCACACTCTATGTCCATGGGCTGGACCACGGCGCATCCGTAGTCGGCCCAAAACCCCTGAAGTTTCAAAATCACGTCCTGAAAATTCATCGAATACTCCAAATCATACCTTTTTATACATGCCGTTATCCCAGGACAGGCCCAGGTGATAGGCAACGAAAAGTTCGATCAACTGGCTGCTCTGCCGTCGGACCTCCCGGTCCATGACGACTCTCGGCCACTCTGCCGGACGGCTTTGCCGAATCCATTCAAGGGCGCGCAGGACGCCGGTGGACACCGGCCGAGCAAGTCCATCTAACGGTTTCCCGGCTGAAAGACAAGTCGGACAGAGTACCTGGCCCTGCTCCACGCCGAAGCGATAGCCGCCCGCTGCGGAGACCGGTTCACCGCAGGAGGCACAGCCCGCAAAATCCGGATCATACCCCATCTCGAAGGCGAGTCTGGCCCTGAAGAGCCAGGGGACGAAATCGACGTTGCCAACGCCCGCGTCCAGCATGTGCATGGTCTCAAGAAGCAGCTCGTAAACAGAGGCAGCGTCCGAGGGGTCAAGCTCCACCGCCTCGACAAAACGGATGCAGTTGGCAGCCAGCCCAGTCCGGCCCGCATCGGCCCTGATCCCGGGAAAATTGTTCAGAAGGGAGCCTTCCTCAAGCACGACATATGTACCGCCCCGATTGGTGCCAATGGAAAAGAGGACAAGGCTTAAGGGATCAAGACAGCCGACAAAACGACGGCGGCTACGGCTGCCGCCAAAAGCAAAGGCATTGAAGATGCCACGCGAGGGGGTGAAAAGTCTGACC
>CAMYLL010000268.1 GCA_947259235.1 uncultured Pseudodesulfovibrio sp.
CGATGCCGTTGGCCGGGGAGCGGATCACGGTTCGTTCCAGGCTGTCGGACATCTTGCGCAGCCGCTGGCTGAATTCGAGCAGTTCGCGGCGTGATTTGCGCAAGGTCTCCTGAACGTCCTCATGAAAGGCATTGAATATCTGGTCGAGGTTCTCGCGCGCGCACACAAGGGCAGACTTTGACCTGACCAACGCCGTTTCATCTTCCTGTATCTTGCTCAGAAGAGTCGACTCTTCCTTCAGGAAACTCAAATGCTTGTAGCGGGACGTGAGCTTGTCCTTCAGTAGTTCCTCGCTGATCCCGATCTGTTCGCGCAGGTATTTGAGGCTTTGCCTCTGGTTGCGGATGCGGACAATGATCTCCTGGACATCCTGCTCCCGCTGCTTGATTTTTTCATGCTGTGCGCTGAGGTCGTTGACGAACCGGTCCCGACGAGCTTCGTAGAGCTGACGTGCCTGAGCGGCCATGCCCGGCGCTTCCTTCAATATATCCTCGGGAAAAGTGATTTCCACAGTGTAGGGGTCCCGCCGGAGTGGAACCTCTGCTATCCCGCTTCCCGCTTGAGTCGATTCCCCGACCGTCGGTGTGGGCTTCAGCCCGGTTTCGGTCGTTGCAGATTCCGTTTGATTCGCAGCCAGAGAGGGGTCCGCCTGGACGTCTCCCCCCCCACTGGCGTCGAACCAGAGGGATTCCGCTTCAAGCCGGGCGATCTCGGTTCTGAGAGATGTCACTCTTACGTTGATTTCCTCAACAGTGGAGTCACTGGCAGTAGCCTCCAGCTCGATGAGCGGCTGCCCCACGGTGACCATTTCTCCCTCGCGGACATTGATCTTGCGAACGATGCCGCCTTCGAGGTGCTGGATGCGTTTAACCCGAGAGCTTGGAATGACCTCACCCATTGCGTCGCTGACGATGTCCAACGGGCTAAACGCCGCCCAGACAAAAAAGCTTATGCAGAATCCGGCACACAGGTAGAAGAAAGCCTTCGTGGTCCGGTCGAGTTCGAGTGAGTTATCCGTTGTGGTCATCCTGCAACCTATTATGATTTCATGGCCGAAGTCTGCTCCTGAGCCACGGACTTCTTCTGTACCACGCCGACCTTGGGTATTGGCTTGGAGTTGAGATCGATCACCGAACCGTATCCTTTGACGACGTTGGGATCTCTGGACACGATGAGCATCGTGACGCCGTTCTTGGCGAGATGGTTCATTATCCTGAATACCGCCTCACACCCCTCAACGTCGAGTCCTTCCGTGGGCTCATCAAAGACCGCGAGTCTCCCCTGTCCGACCAGGGCGCGGGCAATGGCCAAGCGTTTCCTGACTCCTAACGGCAGGCTTCGTCCGCCTTCGGCTATGGGCGTGTCGAGTCCGGTCGCCGAGGAATCGAGAAAGCGTCGCAGGTCAGCCAGGCGGATGATTTCGTTGAGCTGAGCGTCCTCCAGCTCGGGATTGAGCATCGTGATGTTTTCCCTGTAAGTACCATTGAGAAAGGTCGGCTCCTGAGGCAGGTACATGACCTGCGTGCGCCACCACTCCGATGCGAGCTGGCGAAGGTCCACGCCGTCGGCCAGGATCTGCCCCCGACTGGGGTCAAGCAGACCCACCACCAGTTTGGCAAGCGTCGTCTTGCCCGCACCGTTGGAGCCGATGATGCCGACAACGGACCCCGGCGAGACCGCATGGCTGAAAGATTCGAACAGCGGGCCGGTGGCCCCGGGGAAGGCTATGGCCACATCCTTGAATTCAATACGGCCGGAAAATTGCTTGATGGCTGTACCGCCCATTGACTCGCGGGGCAGGTTCATGAACTCGGCGATCATCCGCATGGCTTCCTCGGCCTTGCCCATGAGCTGAACCGACTGCATGAAGCTTGTGGAAATCTGCAACGCCTTGGACGACAGGATGCTTGCACCGATCAGCGACCCCACGGACAGATCACCCGCGACAACCAGCTTGGCTCCCACGGCATAGATCATGACCCGAAGCAGCGCGTTGAGTCCCTGGACAATGGCCAACCCCCAGCTCCGCTGACTGACGGCCAGCTCCTTGAGCTCCATGAGTCGTTCGACCTGTTCCCTCCAGAGCCGGTTCAGATAGCCTGCGGCGTGAAAAGCGCGGACAGTTTCCGCCCCTTGCAAGGCAGAATTCACCCCGTCCCGGTGACGAATCATCTCTTCACGCAACGATCCGTCAATGGCCCTGGCTCGTGTCATGTTCATTTTTCCTGCCAGCAGCGTTGTTACGGTTGCCAGGAAGGTGATCAGCCCCAAGAGCGGGCTTAAAGCCGTGACGGCAGCCAGGAAAAGGAGAAAGAACGGCATGTCCAGACATGATGCGATGTGCGATACCTCATAGGCTGTCTGGACCACCTGAGGGCCAGCCATGACCTCCTGAATCCTGGCCTGCGGGATGCGCTCCATGGCCGAGGCCTTGACCCTGGACAGGGAGTCGAGGACAGCTGTCTGGAGCTGCTTGTCCGGCTCGGCACTGAGAAGAGCGCACATGCGCGTGCGGATAACTGTGAAGGCAAGACCGAGCACAAGGGCAATGATCATCCCTGCGGTCAGAGTGTAGAGCGTTCCGTCAAACCCGTAGCCGATGTAACGGCTGAGTATCTGGATGACGAATATGGGAGAAGCGAGAAAAAGCAGATTGACGAAAAAGGAAGCGACGATGATTTGCGCCGCAAGAGGCTTGGACCGGAACAGGCGTCTGAATAGCTCGTTCATGCCAACCCCTTTCAACTTCAATGATTCTGTATGGAAAGCAAACAGCCCTGGCAGAGGCCGTCCTCAGGCTGCACTACATATTTGCGATGTCTTCGGTGATGACACCCATTTCGTAGAGCAGCGAGTACGCGGCAATGATGATGTCTATGTCCGTTGCCACCTTGGCACTGATTGAAGTGATGTAGTCGCGTTCGCCCACCAGGATGTCGAGCAGGCGGACTTCTTCGCCGGTGGCCTTTTTCTTTTTGACCAGTCCCAGAAACTCCCACGTGATGTTTGCCTGGTTCTCGTAAAGCTCCGAGTTCTGTTGCAGGGTCGTCAGTTGAAGCCAGGAGTTGCGAACATTTTCTTCCACCGTCCTGCGGCGATCAAGCAACGTGCGCCGAGCACCGGTCATCTCGGATTTGACCGAATTGATGCCCTCGGTGTCCTGAAAGCCGGAGAACAGGTTATAGGTCATCATGACCGTGGCCCGCTGTTCGTTCCTCATGCCCGCAGTACCCTGGTCGTTTTCCTTGCGCTCGCCTTCAAGCACCGCGTCGAACTGGGGATAATAGTTGGCTTCCTGTGACTTGAGATCGCCTTCGAGTCTCTCGAGGGTGTACTTGGTCTCCACCAGCATCGGGTTGGAGTCAAAGGCCGTGGCCACCGCTTCCTCAAGGTTGGCAGGCAAAAACTTGCGCGGCAGGGGAACGGCATTCATGCGGCTGACGTCTTCCAGCGTAGGCGGAAAGCCGAAGACGGACTTGAAATTGTTGATGGAAACCTGAAGTTCGCGCTCCTGGGTAACGCGATAGGATTGGGCTCCGGCCAGTTGGCCTTTGACCTGCAACTCTTCGTATGAATACCCAGCGCCGCGTTCAACAAGAACTTCCTGCATGCCGGAAAGTTCCTTCATGCTGTTCTCAGACCGGCGCGCGTATTTAAGCAGCTCACGCGAACGGATGACCCGCAGATAGGCCGTGATGCCGGAGGCTATTATGGCCTGCTTGGTCCGCGCCAAAAGGGCTTCGTATTCCTTGACGCGACCTTCCGCCGACTCGATGGAACCGGAGGTCCCGCCAAAATCGTACAAGAGCTGGGTTGCAGAGAGTTTCTGCATGTTGCGGTCGAGTTGGGTTTCGGCTTCGCCGGGCTTGGACACGTTCTCACGGCCGCCTTCCGCCGTGGCGTCGAGCTGGGGATACCATGCGCCCTGTGACTGTTTATGAAGATGCCGGACCGATTGGAGCTGAGCCTCTGATGCCTTGATCCTGTCATGGGTCTCGACGAGATCCTTGAGCAGAACGGGAAGATCAAGACTTCGTTTGTCCTGGGCGACAGCCTCCTGCGCATACATAAAGACGCACGCCCACACGACCAATCCAAGACAAACGGTGTTAAGCAGTCTTTTCAAAGTCCATCCCCATGTGTATATTATGATCACAATTAATAGCTTATTCGTCTAAGAAAAAAGGAAAAATACCCTTTTATAGATAATTAAACTGAGGCATCTTAAATAAATATTAGGGGCTGTACCAGATAACTAGCCCATATGTTTCCTAACCCACTGTTTCA
>CAMYLL010000269.1 GCA_947259235.1 uncultured Pseudodesulfovibrio sp.
CACCCAGGGCAGTCTCCAGAAGACGGGTAACCAGCTGGACTTTGCCCTGTCGGGTGAGGGGTTCTTCCGAGTCCAGGTGGGGGAGGAAGTCCAATACACGAGAGCAGGCAACTTCCTGGTCGATACCACGGGAACCCTTGTGGCCCAGGACGGACATCCCATCCTGGTGGAGGGCGGCCCGCTGGTGGTCCCGCCCGGAGCGTCGCTGAGCACGGACCCGTCCGGCATGATCTCCGTCAACGGAGAGCCTGTGGGCGCGTTCGACCTCGCCACGTTCCAGGATCTCGGTGCGCTCGAACGAGTGGGCAGCAATTTCTATCGCGCCGCCGACGGTGCGGCCGAGATGCCGCCCGGTGATTTGACCGTGCAGCAGGGATATATCGAGAAAGGCAACGTCGAGGTGGTTACGGAGATGGTCCAGATGATCGAAACCCAGCGGGCATACGACATGTACGCCAAAGTGCTGCAGGGCACGGACTCCCTCGATAGAAACATGATCACGAAGGTCGGCCGGATTACCGGGTAACCAGGAGGTTATTTACAATGATGCGTTCCCTTTGGACTGCCGCTACCGGTATGGTCGCCATGCAGACACACATCGACACACTCTCCAACAACCTGGCCAACGTGAACACCACGGGCTTCAAGAAAAGCCGCGCCGAGTTCGAGGACCTCATGTACCAGACGCTCCAGATCGCTGGAACGCAGACCCAGTCCGGCGGGAGGCTGCCGGTGGGCATGCAGATCGGCATGGGCGTGCGCCCCGTCACGGTGCACAAGTTCTTTTCCCAGGGCGACTTCAAGAACACGGGCAACCCCTTGGACATGGCCATCGAGGGCGAGGGGTTCTTCATGGTCGACATGAACGGCGACGACGTCTACACGCGCGACGGCGCGTTCAAGCTCGACAACGAGGGGCGGCTGGTCACGGCCGGGGGGCACCCGCTCCAGCCCGAGTTCACCGTGCCTGCCGAGACCGTCAGCGTGGTGGTCACCGAGACCGGACACATCGCCGCCCTGGACAAGGACGGCACGGCCCTGGCCGAGACGGATCTTGAAGTTTACCGGTTCCAGAACCCCGCTGGCCTGACCGCCATCGGGCGCAACTTCTACCGTGAGAGCGACGCCTCGGGCGCAGGTGTGGCCGGAACTCCCGGCGACGAGAACTTCGGCACCATCGCCCAGGGCTTCCTCGAAGGGTCCAACGTCGAGATGGTCGACGAGATGGTGGGGCTTATCGTGGGCCAGCGCGCCTACGAGATCAACTCCAAGGCCATCACCACCTCAGACGGCATGTTGCAGACGGCGATAAACATCAAGCGCTAGCGGGAACGACACCCGCGGCAGGGAAGGTTTGAATTATGGCAGGCACGACACAGACACGGAACAGCCGCATCGGACGGATCGTCCGCGCCCTGGCGCTGGCGGCCGTTCTGGTCGCGGGTACGGCCACCATGCTCTGCGCGGGCACGGGCCCGGTCAAGGGCGGCGATTGGAAGCTCCTCGTACGCAGCGCGGTTTGCGTGCTGGGGCCTGATGTCCTGCTCGGCGAGATTGCCGATCCGGTCAGCGGTGTGGACCAGCGGACCTGGGAGTCCATCAAGAACATAAAACTCTGGAAGGCATCCACGAGGCGCGGACGTCCCGTGACCATTGACCGGGACAAGCTTCTGCAGGTGCTGCGCTACTACATGGGCGACATGGTCAGGAACCTTGTCCTGCCCAGCCAGATAACGGTGCAGACCGGAGGCAGGGTGATTACGGGCGAGGATTTGGAATCCTCCGTTGTCGCTTTTTTGACGCAAAGGGCCAAGGACCTGGGCGGGGATTGCGAATTCAGGAATTTCAGACTGCCCATGCATTATTTCTTTCCCAACGACTACGACACGTTGGCCATCGAGCTGGACGGCGACCTGAAGCCGGGCAGCAACGTGGTCCGCCTCAAGGGAATGGCGTCGGACGGCAGGGTCGTCTCGACCAAGGCCGGTTCGGTTTTTGTCGATGTCTGGAAGGCCGTGCCGGTGGCCTCCAAGCCGCTCAACCGGTTCGACCGGGTCACGACGGAGACGGTGTCCTTCATGCGCATGAACCTGGCCTACAACCAGGACGTGTGGGACGGGACCGGCGGGCCGTGGCGCATGGCCCGGACTCTGGGGCGCAACCAGCCGTTTTCCATGTCGCACCTGGAGCAGATACCCCTCATCGAGAAGGGAGAGCGGGTCACCCTGGTCTACCGGGGCAGCAGGATCCAGCTCTCGATGAAGGCCGAGGCTCTGGGCGAGGCGGACATGGGTCAGCAGGTCTCGGTGCGCAATTTGCAAAGCAACAAGGTGATCCTGGCCACCGTCGTCGGTAACGACATGGTCATGGTCAGGTAGCCAAGGAGAACGTCATGAGACGCCATTTTCAGATCAGGGTTTCCACCGTCATGCAGGCCGCCGTCGTGCTGTCTGTCCTGGTGCTTTCCGCAGGGTGCGCGCCCAAGTATCGGGAGCAGCCCATGCCCATCCTGACGCCCCCCGTTTATGAGGAGCAGGACCCTACGGCCAATCCCGGATCGCTTTTTGACAGCAACCGGTCCGAGTTCCTCTATGACGACAACCGGGCCAGCCGGGTCGGCGACATAGTGCTCGTCCAGGTGGCGGAGGCGTCCACCTCGCGCATCAAGTCGGAAACCAAGGCCAAGAAGGACAACTCCAACACCATGTCCGTCACCGCCATGCCCGAGACCGGGATGGTGGGTAACATTCCGCTGGCCGCCACCCTCGGCGCCAAGGCGGGGATGGGCATCGGCGCGTCCACCGTCACGGACCTCAAGGCCAACGGCGAGACCAAGCAGGAGTCGGAATTCGAGGCCACCGTTGCCACGCGCATCGTCCGCAAGCTTCCGGGCAACCTGCTCCAGGTCGAGGGCGCACGACGAATCCGCGTCAACAACGAGACGCAGTTCCTCGTGGTGCGCGGGCTCATCAGGCAGCGCGACATCTCGTCGAGCAACTCGATACCCTCCACCAGCCTGGCGGAGGCGCAGATCGAAATCTACGGTCAGGGTGTCCTGGCCGACAAGCAGCGTCCGGGCTGGCTGTCGAGGCTCCTGGACAACATCTATCCCTTCTAGGGTCGGCACTATGCGAACGCACGGCACGAGGACGAGGAGAAAGGCTATGATCAGCCAGTTCAGATCAACGTTTCAGGTCATGGGCCGGGCGGCGGCGATTGCACTCGCCGTTGCCGTGGTCCTGGTCTCATCCCTGGCCATTGCGCCGGGTGACGCCGCGGCGGCGCGGCTCAAGGATATCGCCAGCTTCAGCGGCGTACGCACAAACGAGCTGGTGGGGTACGGCCTCGTGGTCGGCCTCGCGGGCACGGGCGACGGCACGTCGTCCACGTTCACCCTTCAGTCCATGTCCAACATGCTGGAGAAGATGGGCGTCGAAGCCAGCCCGGACAAACTCAAGCCGAAGAACGTGGCCGCAGTCATGGTCACGGCCAAGATGCCGGTATCGGCCAAGCCGGGGTCGATGATCGACGTCACGGTCTCCTCCCTGGGCGACGCCAAGAGCCTGCTGGGCGGCAACCTGCTTGTCACGCCTCTCAAGGGGCTGGACGGTCATGTGTACGCCGTGTCCCAGGGCTCCCTGACCATCGGCGGCTACACGGCCGCTGGCGAGGCGGCCACGGCCCAGAAGAACATCCCCACCGTGGGCCGTATTCCCAACGGAGCGGTGGTGGAGCGGGGCGTGCCCTTCAAGTTCAACAACCAGGACAGCATGACCCTCAACCTGTCGGTGCTCGATTTCGGCACGACCATGCAGGTGGTCAACAAGATCAACGCCACCATGGGCGGCAACTTCGCCTCGGCGCGGGACATCTCCACCGTGGAGCTGGCCCTGCCCGATCAGTACCGGGGCAACATGGTCCCGCTGATGGCGTCTCTTGAGAACCTCGACATCTCCCCGGACGGCAAGGCCCGTGTGGTGGTGGACGAGAAGACCGGCACAGTGGTTCTGGGGCATGACGTGCGCCTGAGCCGGGTGGCCGTGGCCCACGGCAACCTTCAGATCGTCATTTCCGAATCCCAGGACGTGAGTCAGCCCGGGCCGTTCTCCGACGGGACCACGGTGGTCACTCCGGTCACGGACCTGGCGATCAACGAGCAGAACAAGCCGCTCATGCTCATGGAGGGCTCGACCCTTCAGGAGTTGGTGGACGGCCTCAACGCCATCGGCGCCACACCCCGCGACCTGATATCCATCATTC
>CAMYLL010000270.1 GCA_947259235.1 uncultured Pseudodesulfovibrio sp.
CAGCGAACCGTCCACGACCTTTTTAATTACGCAATTTTCACAACGTGTTGCAAGTCGAGATTATTCGCGTCCGAGGTATTCGCCGCTGCGGGTGTCCACCTTGATGAGATCGCCCTCGTTGATGAAGAGCGGGACGTTTACCTGGATACCTGTCTCCAGGGTCGCGGGCTTGGTGGCGTTGCTGACGCGGTCGCCCTGCACGCCGGGATCGGTCTGGGCTACCTTCAGGTTGACGTTGGCGGGCAGATCAACTCCGATCAAGCCGCCATTGTACAGCAACACCTTGACCGTGTCGCCTTCCTTGATGTAGCCGCCCGCTTCGCCGACGTTGCCGCCGGGTACGTTCATCTGTTCATAGGTCTCAAGGTCCATTAGCACGAAGTCCGTGCCCTCTTTGTAGATGAACTGCATGCTGACCACGGCCATATCCGGCTTCTTGACCTTTTCGCCGGAGCGGAAGGTCTTGTCGAGCACCTGGCCGGTGAGCATTTGGCGCAGCTTGGTGCGCATCATGGCACCGCCCTTGCCGGGCTTGAAATGCTGAAATTCAATGATCTCGAACGGTTTACCGTCGATCTCGATCTTCAGGCCTGTCCTGAAATCCTTGGTCGATATCATGAGCGCTCCGAAATCGCTTACCTCGGAACAAGCCGAGGTGGTTGTCGTTTATTGACGCATTATCCTTTAAGACGCTCGTAGAGCGCTTGGACAGCAAGGCCATACCCCAGAATTCCGAAACCGGCAATAACACCGATGCACTGCCCGCCCATAATACTCTGCTGGCGCAGGGGTTGGTCCGTGCGCGCCCATATGTTGCTGATATGCACCTCGACGCAGGGAACATCAATCCAGGCGAGGCAGTCGGCAATGGCCAGGCTCGTGTGGGTATAGGCTCCGGCGTTGAAGACCACGCCGTGGGTTCCGTCTGCCCGGGCCTGTTGCAGCCGGTCGATGAGAGCGCCTTCAGAGTTGGACTGGAAGTGACGCAGTGACACCTCGTCCGCCCTGTCCCCCATGATCTGCCGCAGGATACCGGGCATGTCATCCATGGTCAGCGAGCCGTATATCTCCGGCTGCCGTTTGCCGATGTGTCCCAGGTTGGGACCGTTGAGTATCAATATGTCGAGCTTGGACATGGTGCTCCCCTTGAAATATCCGGAACGGTCTCGCGTCTTGACTCAATCGCGCAAAAAGAGAACATTGGGCTCTCCCAAAACGCACACAAACACGGATACGGTACCTCTTTATGAACCGAACCATTGAGTTAGTCAAAACAATATACGAAATCAAGCAGCTTGAGGACTTCGACGGAGTCCAGATAGCCCTTGCGGGCAGGTCCAACGTGGGCAAATCCTCCCTGGTCAACAGACTGGCGGGACGCAAAGCCCTGGCCAAGATCAGCTCCAAACCGGGAAAAACCCGCAGCCTCAACTACTACCGCGTCGACCCCGACGGATTTTATCTGGTGGATCTTCCCGGCTATGGCTATGCCAAGTGCTCCAAATCCGAGCGGGAAAAATGGGCCAAGCTCATCGAGGCATACATGACGAACAACCCGGGCCTCAAGGCCATGGTCGTGCTCCTGGATTCACGCCTGACGCCGCAAAAGCTCGACCTGGAGCTGACCTCCTACCTCCGGGGCGTCGGTATTCCGATCATCCCGGTGCTGACCAAGGCCGACAAGCCGAAGCAGCGCGAGCGGGCCAACCTCCAGAACCAGTGGAAGGACATCCTGCAACAATCCCGCCCGCCCCTGCTCTTCTCCAGCAAGACAGGCATGGGCGAGGAAAAACTGTGGAACGTGCTGGCCGAACACGCAGCCCTTGCCGCCGAGCTCAAAACCGAACCCGACGCGCAATAGCTAAGCTCTGACCAGACGGAGCCCTGCGCCCCAGGCACGCAGGGTCGCCTGAAATCCGGGAACAGTGACCCATACCAACCGAAGGGAAGCTAGGCCGGCCATGATAAAGTTGCCCATCCAGGCGGCCAGAAACGGCGGGAGAACCCCCTGCTCTCCGGCCGTGGCGCCCACCACGTGGACACCATACTGCACGAAGATCAGGATCAGCGAGAACCCTATGTTCGCATAGACGTTCTCGGAAAAGGTCACCAGCGCCAAGGCCATCAGGGCCATCACCGCCACGGAAAAGGCATAGGACCACTTACCGTGCCAGACCGTCCTCAATATCTCGACGTTCGAGCCTGATTCCTCAAGTTTGTCAATGGCTTTTGACAACTCAAACAGAGGGAGCTGGGCCGTGTCTGCCTTAAGCTCCACCGCCGCGTACGCCTTGAGGTTCTGACGGACGGAGAGGAACTGCGACAGGCGCGTGACCGAGACGAAGGTGCGCGTATCAAGCTCGTGAACATCCAAAAGCCCCCATCCGTTGTCGTCGATGAGAGCCTTCTTGGCTGTCAGGATGCGGATGAGCTCCTGGCTATCCGTGGCGAATTCATAAACCGTAATGCCGGTGGCCCGGCTCTTGCCCGGAAAAGCCTCCTTGGCAAGGACGATGAATGGCCCGTCACGGAACCAAAGATTTTCGATAGTCAACTCGTCGAGCTGCTTGTTCCGCACGTCCTCCTTCCAGATTCTGTTGGCCTCGTATTCGCCAAAAGCGCCCAGAAACTGGGAAAAGACGAGCTGTCCCGCGCTCCAGACCAGGGCATAGATGAAAAAGAATCGGACAAACCAGGCGAAAGACACCCCTCCGGCCCGCAGGGCCAGCATCTCCTTGCTCCTGGTCAGCACGCCCATCTGTAGCACCATGGCCAGGAGAAAAATGGCGGGCATCAACTGCGAGACGATGAGCGGGACCTTGACGAAGAAATAAAACAGAATGGTCTCGGCCCCGAGGCCCGCCTTGATGAAATCATCGAGCCGGTCAAAAACATCGGACAGCAGATAGATGGACGTCCCCACGGACAGGCAGATGGCCATCAGGTAGAGATTTTGCTGGATCAGATACCGTCCCAGCACGCCGACGCCGAGGAAGGACCTCATGCCTCCGCCCTCCTCAGGTTGCGCAGGTGCGATATCCACTGGAGAAGCGGCAAGGTGCGCTCCTCATTTGCGAACTTGATGCCGAAGACAGCCACGAGGATATACAGCGCGTTGGGGGCCCATAGGCCGAACACCGGCTTGATGGCCCCGGCCTCGCCCATGCTGACGCCGATGGAAAACATGCTGTAATAAACGAGAAACAGCCCCATGGACAGAAGCAGTCCGTATTGCTGCTTGAGCCCCCGAAAGACATAGGCGATGGGGATGGCGAACATGCCGAGGATGATACAGCCAAGGGGCAGCGTCAGCCGTTTGAAATACTCCGTGTCCACCTTGCGCAGATACTGCGGCGTCTGCTGCGGGGCAAGGGATGGATCTCGCCTGATCTCGCTCAAACGGACAAAGGTCATGTCCTTGGCCTTCTGCTCCGTGAAGTTGAACCCGCCAAGCAGCTTGCCCAGATCAAGTTTTACCGAATAGTTGCCAAAACTCAACACGTTAAGCTCTTCACCATTTTGCCTGAATATCTTGCCCTTGTTGAAGAGAATGCGGACTTCGGCCGTCTTCGGGCTGGAGACGATCCGTGCCTCGGGCGCGACGACCACCACCGAAGTGCCCCGGATCGACTGGTCGCGGACAAAGACGAATTTCATCTCGCCGGTCTCGTTGTTCACCTGGTGAGCATAGAAGGTGATCCCCGGAAATTCCTTGTTGAACACGCCGGGCTGCAGCGCAAAGCGCGAATGGGACCGTGCGAACTGATAGAGCTTGGTCTTGAACATGTCCATGCCCCAGGCCAGCCCCCATGTGGATATGAAAAAGGTAAAGAGCGTGCACAAAGTGCAAAAGATGATGGGAGCAGGCAGCATCCGGTAAAGGCTGACGCCGTTGGCCTTCAGGGCGGTAAGCTCGTTATCCGTGCTCATCCGCAGGAAGGTCAGGAACACGCTGAGCATGGTGGAGATGGGCGTAATAAGCAGCAGAAAGAACGGCGTGAGGAAAAAGAAGAGCTGAAGGATATTGAAAAAACCGATGTTCTGCGAAAGGAATAAAGAACGTAGCTGAAGCATCCTGCCGATGAGGATCAACCCCAGCAGGCAGGAAACAGTCAGGCCGAAAAGCTTCAGCAGTTCCTTGAATATCTGTCTATGGAGCAGTTTCACCGGGGTGATCTAGTCTTTCTTTTCCTTGTAGAATCTCTGGAGAAACTCCACATCTTTCGGGCTCAGGTTGAAGCGGACAGC
>CAMYLL010000271.1 GCA_947259235.1 uncultured Pseudodesulfovibrio sp.
TTGTCGTCGGTCCCGTCGCACAGCAGTTCGACGTTGGCGGCGTCCACTGTCTCCAGCAGCCTGTCGATGAACATGGTTATCCACTTCTCATACAGGTCGTGCATGAGCGGGGGGATGAGTTCCGCCACGGTCTGGGGCGCGCTGCCCGCTGTGCCTGTGATGGACATGAACTCGGCCAGGGCCTCGGCCCGTCTGGACTCGTCCTGCTCCTCCACCTTGGCGAGGATGACGCTGAAAATGTGCATTCGAAGCTGCTTGGGAGTCATTGCCATGTGCTATCCTCTCCGGGATGGGTTTTTTCTAGGAATCGCGCCGCGCTGGCGCATGGAACTGTAGCCCAACCCGGACAATCCGGCAAGGGGCGGCTGCAACTTGTCCGGCGCTCCGTTCGATTCTCCCTTCCCCCTGATACGTCGGCACTTTGTCGTTTCCATTCAATGAGAAAGGAGGTACGACCACTCCTGGGTGTATATATACCGTCCGGGAGGATGTTCGCCGTGGAATCCCTGCTCATCAAACTGATCCCTTTCCTCAAGGTTCTCTTCGCTTTTGTCATCATGCTTGCCGGAATGCGCTTCAAGGTCGGGCTCGGCCTGTCCATCATGACGGGCGGCGTCGTCCTCGGGCTGATCTTCGGCATGTCACCGCTGCCCATCGCCCAGACCGGAGTCCTCGCCCTGACCCAGGAAAAGTTCCTCTTCCTGGCCGCCATCGTCGGCCTGATCCTCATTCTCTCTGACGCCATGGAACGATCCGGTCAATCCGCCCGGCTCATGGAGTCGCTCTCCGGCTACCTCACAAGCCCCAGACTGCGGCTGATCTTTTTCCCCGCCCTTATCGGCCTGCTGCCCATGCCCGGCGGCGCCGTCTTCTCCGCGCCCATGGTCAAGACCGTGTCCGAAGGCATGAGCATCAAGAACAGCGACCGGGCCGTGCTCAACTACTGGTTCCGCCACGTCTGGGAGCTCTGCTGGCCGCTCTACCCGGGCATCATTTTGACCGTGTCCCTGGCCGACATCCCCATCATAGACCTCATCTCCAAATCCTGGCCGGGCACGCCCGTCATGCTCCTGGCCGGCTGGTTCTTCTTCCTGCGCCCCGGAGTGCTGGGAGCCAAGGACATCACGATCCCCACCCTGCCTGTCACCCGCAGCAAACGCATCGTCCTGCGTCAGGGACTGCCGCTACTCGTGGCCATCGGCGGAGCCATAGGCCTTGAGACGGCCATCTCCATATTCGCGCCCGCCATCGCCTTCGAATGGGGCGTTGTAGTCGCACTGGCCCTTGGCGTGGCCTGCGTCATGATTCAAAACACCCAGCTCGGGATAGCCTTCCTGCGCCAGGTGCTGGCAAAGAAAGGGCTGTGGTCCATGCTCTTCGTCATCGTCTCCATCTTTGTTTTCAAGGACGTCATGCAGGCATGCGGCGTGGTTGACGAGATGTCCCGCGTGGCGGGCGGCGACGCGGCTCTGATCGCCTCGGCCACATTCCTCCCCTTCCTGGTGGGCATGGTGGCGGGCATCAACGTGGCCTTCGTGGGCGCGACCTTCCCGCTGCTGCTCGGGGTGCTCAACACTCTGGGCATGCAGGACCAGACCATTCCCTATCTGGTCCTTGCCACGTTCTGCGGCTTCACCGGGGTGATGATCTCCCCCATCCACATCTGCTTCGTGCTCACCTGCCAGTACTTCAACTGCGAGATAGGACGCACATGGCGCAAGCTGGTGGGACCGTGTCTGGTCTTCCTGCTCTCCGGGTTCGGCGTTTTCTGGTTCCTGCTGTCGGGCCTTGACTAACCTTGCGAGCGTTCCAAAATTCCTTGAAGGAGGGACTCTTTTTTTGTAATGAGTCCTATTCCGCAAGAACGTGGAATCCAGCATTACACAGGGGGAACCGGCGATGGGTCAATATCAGGACATCTTCACGCAACAGAAACTCGCAACGCTCTTTCCCGCCCAAAGGACCGAGGAGTTCTTCGAGGCGCTCTTCGGCGACGCCGAGGAAGGCAGCTACGATATCGAGCTGGGCTATACGGGCGGCAACGACAACAGGCTGCACTTCGAACTGCGGCTCACCCAGCGGCCGGGCAAATGCCTGGCGTGCAACCTCACCTATGGCCTGCCCCAGGTCTTCTCACGCCATCCCGTGATCAACGTCCCGGGCATCGCCCAGGCCGTGGCCGAGGCCACCGGGAGCGACAACGCCTCCTGGCAGCTCGGGGCCACCAAGGAAGTCTCCAACACCCTGCACGTCATCCCGCTGCTGATCGAGGTCGCCTGATCAAGCCGCAGTCGTTGTTTTCAGCAATGCAAAAAAAGGCCGTTCCTTGCTGGAGCGGCCTTTTTCAATCTCTGAAAACGCAATCTTCTTTGTTTCAACAACACGTTGGAGCTCTCATCCCCCTTCTCGTCCAACCGCGTGCGGCAATGCGTCAGCCCACGGCTCCGCCGGACTGGGCAATGGCCTTTTCCACAGCCTGGGCCACGGCCTCCGGGGGGTCGAGAACTCCATCCTCGATCAGCCCGACCTGGAGATTGATCTCACGTTGCACGGCCACGGCTGAGGGATTGAAATACCGCTTCCAGAGGGCCAGGGCCTTTTCCGTCTTGTCGAGCCTGACCATGACCAGCCCGAGGTAGAGAAAGGCATCCATGAATTCACGACGGATTCTCAGGGCGCGCTCGAACTCCAGCTTCGCCTGGCGGTACATGCCCGTCCGATAAAGGCACACGCCCAGACGATACCGCACGTCGGCGTCATTCTTGTCGTTATCCAGGCATTCCTTGTACTTCTGGCGTGCGTCTTCCCACCGCTCGTCCACATACAGGGCGTTGGCCGCCTTCATGACGTCGACGCACGCGGCCGTGGACGCGGCAGGCCCCTGGTCCGCTTCATTCTTGAAGCGGCGGACCGCGCCGAACAGGAAGTTCCGGCGGGACGTGTCTATCTTCTTTTCACCCATGATTTCCTCCGGTGCGCCAGAATACCGATTTCCCCGCCCGGGTCAACCCGTCCCTGCCCAATCCGCATGCAACCGGTTGCCTTTTCACACTGTTCATGGGATTCTGCGGCCATGCGCTCTTCCCTCTTCGGCTGGACCGGCAAGGTCCTCCATATCGACCTCGGCACGGGCGAGCTGGCCGCCCAGTACCCGGCACGGCATTTGTATCAGGCCTACCTCGGCGGACGAGGTCTGGCCGGTCATTTCCTGCGCCCGGCCTGCACCCTCGAACTGACGGACCCGGAGCTGCCGGTGCTCGTCTTCACCGGACCGCTGACGGCGACCATCGCCCCCACCTCGGGCAGGGGCACCATCATGTCGCGCTCGCCCTTGACGGGGGCTGTCTGCGATTCGTCCGTGGGCGGCAGGCTGGCCACCCAGCTCAAGCGCGCCGGGTGGGACGGGCTGGTCATCACCGGCAAGAGCGCCTCCCTCTGTGGCATCGAAATCCGGGACGACGACGTGCGCATCGTCCCCACCGATCTGACCAGGGCGTCAACGGACGAGGTCTTCGACCGCCTTGCCGAATCCGGCCCTAAGGGCATGTCTGTCGCTGCCATCGGCCCGGCGGCGGAGAACGGCGCGCGCTTTGCCTCGATCATCGTGGACCGCCACCACGCGGCGGGCCGGGGCGGGCTGGGTCTCGTCTGGGCGCAGAAGAATCTCAAATACATCTCGGTCAAGGGAACGGGCAGGGTCGCCGTCCACGACAGGGAGGGCCTCAAGCAGGCGCGCGAGGACATCCTGCGGCTCACGGCGGCCTCGCCCGTACTGCTCGGCAAGCACGGCTTCTCCTGCCGGGGAACCGGGGCCATCTTCGACCTCATGGACTCACGGCGCATGATGCCCACGGACAACTTCTCCAAGACCCGCTTCGACAAGGCCGGGACACTCAATGCCGCGGCGTTCAATGCGGCCTACAATCCCAGCAGGCATGGCTGCACCGGCTGCCACATCCTGTGCAAGAAAATCGCCCGGGACGGGCGCGGCATGCCGGAATTCGAGACCATGTCCCACTTCACCGCCCTCATCGGCAATACGGACATGGAGCTGGTCATGCAGGCCAACCACGTCTGCAACACAATGGGCATGGATACCATCTCCGCCGCAGCCACCCTGGCCTGCTTCCGGGAGATCACAGGTGAGGACTTCACCCCCCGGACCCTGCTCAAGACCCTTTACGAGATGGCCGAGGGCGGCTACCTGGGCCAGGGCTCACTTGATTTTGCCGA
>CAMYLL010000272.1 GCA_947259235.1 uncultured Pseudodesulfovibrio sp.
CCGGACTCGACATCTCAAGCTTTATCCTCCGCCCGGGACAGTGGGCGAGTGAGAAGGTCGTGGGGTTTTGGGAGCGGTATATCTATCTTGTCGGCCTCAAGCAGAAAAACGACGAGCTGGTCCAACATAATGCGCAGCTTTTGCGCCGGAACATGATCCTCAACTCCGAGGCACGCTCCGCCACGCGGCTTGAGCAGATGCTGGGCTTCACCCCTCCGGCCAGCTGGGATTTCAGCGGCGCGCGGGTCGTGGCCCATCGCATGGGCCCGGCCGGTGCGCTGGCTACCCTGGCCGTGGACCGGGGCAGCGCCTCGGGGGTCGAGGCGGACATGCCCGTGGTCAGTCTCGATGGCGTGGTCGGGCGTATCCTGCGTACAGGGGCGGCCGCATCCACCGTGCTGCTGCTGACCGATGCCAACAGCCGTATAGCCGTGCTGGGCGAGCACAACCGCTCGCCGGGCATGCTCTCCGGCCAGGGCTACGGCGAGCCGTTGGTCCTGCGCTACGTGAATCTCAACGCAATCATCGACCCGGGCGAGCTGCTGCTCTCCTCGGGGCTGTCAGGCATATATCCCAAGGGACTGCCGGTGGCCCGGGTGGTCAAGGTCCAGCGGTCGGACATTTCCTTATTTCTCACGGTTGAGGCCGAGCCATTGGTGGACGTGGCCGGTCTGGAGGAAGTCCTGCTTCTGAAGCGGGTTCCCGATGCCGTGGCCGGAACGGAGTCCGCCGCCAAGGAGGCGGACGCCCGTGCTCTCGGCCAGTAACATCATCGCCCTGCTCTGGTGGGGCGCCTTCACGGTGGCCGGTGTCTGGGCACAGCGGACCCTGCCTGGCGTGGATTTTCTTGCCCCGGGCATTGTTCTTTCCATGCAGAAACAGGCTGGTCGGCGCACCCTGTGGCTGGCCCTCATCTGGCTGCTTCTGCTTGAGGGCATGGGCAACCTTCCTTTTGGCTACGGACTGGCCTGGTACAGCCTGCTGGCCGCGTTCTATGTCATGGGCCGCTGGCTCTTCGAGGCCCGGTCCATCGCCTTCATGTGTCTGCTCGGGCTGGCCATGGGCGTGGTGCATCCGCTGCTCACCTATACCCTCGCCTCCCTTGCCAACCTCAAGGTCGAGATGGACGTCCTGTTCATGGAGGGTGCGCTTCAGGCTGTTCTGTTCCCCCTGGTGTGGTTGGTCGCGGATAATCTTTTCCCAAAGGCGTTGAGGCCGGATGTCACATCTTTATGACAACGGAAACCAGCAGCCGCCGCGTGCGGGCCTGCTCCTCCTCCAGTCGCTCATCCTGGGGGTCTTTTGCCTGTTCGCCTTCCGCCTGTGGTTTCTGCAGATTCACCGTGGTGAGGACTTTGCCCGCCGGGCCAAGGAGAACCAGCTCCGCCAGGAATCCATATTCTCGCCGCGCGGCCTGATCCGGGACCGCAACGGCGACCTGCTGGCCGTCAACGAACCCGCCTACGCGCTGGGCCTCGTGCGCGAGGACTGCAAGGACGTGGACGCCACCCTGCATCAGGTTGCCGCCTGGACCGGCGAGGATTTTATCGCCCTCAAAACCCTCTACGAGAAGAATCGCAAGCGGGTGAAGCCCTTTGAGCCGCTCATCCTGATACCGGACCTCTCCTTTCATCAGCTGGCGCTCATCGACGCCAACAGACTGCGCTGGCCCGGACTGGAGATTCAGGTCCGCCCGCGACGGCAGTATCGCTACGGCGAGCTGTTCGCCCATGTGCTCGGCTATGTGGCCGAGGCCAACGAAGAGGAAATGGAGAAACGGCCGGAACTCGCGCTGGGCGATTATGTGGGCAAGCAGGGCATGGAGTTCATGCTTGAAGACCGCATGCGCGGCGTCAAGGGGCTGACCCAGTTCGAGGTGGACGTCAACGGCAGGCGGCTCAAGGAGCGCGTGCTCAAGCATCCGCGTGCCGGACATGAGATATCCCTGTCCATAGACCTCGGGTTGCAGAAGCTGGCCATGGACTGGCTGGACGAGCAGGCGGGCGGCGTGGCTGTCATGGACGCAGACACGGGCCAGCTCTGGGCACTGGCCACGGCCCCCTCCTATGATTCCAACGATTTTTCCTCGGGCCTGTCGCCCGAGCAATGGGCAAAGCTGCGCGACGACCCGCTGCACCCGATGCAGAACCGGGTCATCCAGTCGGTCTATCCCCCCGGCTCCGTCTTCAAGCATCTGGTGGCCGGGGCCGGACTGAAGACCGGCATGCTCGACCCGCAGGAAACGGTCAACTGCACCGGACAGATCAAGCTCGGGCGGCACGTCTTCCGCTGCTGGCGCAAGGGCGGCCACGGCAAGGTCAACCTGGAGCGGGCGCTGGTGGAGTCCTGCGACGTCTATTTTTACAAGCTGGGCAAGAAGCTGACCGTGGACCGCATGAGCGAGTTCGCCCAGGCGTGCGGTTTCGGCCATGTCACCGGCATCCGGCTGCCGCATGAGAAGGCGGGCATCATCCCCACTCGTGAATGGAAGCGCAAACGGTTCGGGGAGAGCTGGCAGGGCGGAGACAACCTGAACATGGCCATCGGCCAGGGCTATACCCTGGTCACGCCGCTTCAGGTGGCCCGTTTCTTTGCCGGTGTCATCAACGGCGGCAAGCTGCTCAAGCCGCTGCTGCTCAAGGACGAGAAGGCCGTTGTCCAGGGCGAGATCCCCCTGGCCCCGGAGCAGCTCGAACGGCTGCACCGCGCCCTGATCCAGACCGTGGACAACGACCGCGGCACTTGCCGCCGGCTGCGCACCAAGGGCGTGATGGTGGGCGGCAAGACCGGCACGGCCCAGGTGGTGCGCCTGACTGACAAGCTCAAGGAACTGAAGGACGACGATATTCCGTACAAATTCAGGGACCACGCGTGGATGGCGGCCATTGCGGAAAAGGATGGACGGCGGTTCGCCATCGCCGCGCTGGTGGAGCACGGCCTGCATGGCGGGTCCGGGGCCGGGCCGGTGGTCAAGGCCATCATTGATTATCTCTTCCTGGACAAGGTCAAGCTCAAGCCCGAGGCGATGAAGGCCAAGGCCCGGGCCGCGCGCCTCATGTCCGTCAACGCCACGGAGGGACCCCGTGCCAATTGACCGCAGGCTGCTCTTCTACATCAACTGGCCGCTGTTCGGGCTTGCCATCATCCTTTTTCTGATGGGCGTGCTCAACCTTTACTCCGCCAGCGGCTACCGCATGGAAGAGGGCATGAGCATCGCCCCCTACTTCCACAGACAGTTGATCTGGGGGTTGATGGGGCTTTTCGGCATGGTCGTCTTCATGCTCTTCGATTACAGGCATCTCAAAGCCACGGCCTGGCCCTTGTTCTGGCTCACGGTGGCCCTGCTGCTGGCCGTTTTCTTCATGGGCAAGACCATCTACGGCGCGCGCCGCTGGCTGGATCTGGGGTTCATGAACTTCCAGCCCAGCGAGCTGGCAAAGATCGCCGTGCTCATCTTTGGCGCGCGCATCCTCTCCAAGGAGAGGGAGCCTCTCGGGTTCCTCCGTCTCGGGTATGTGCTGGGCGTGGGGCTGATCCTGGCCGGTCTGGTCATCCGCCAGCCGGATCTCGGGTCCGGGCTGTCACTCATGCTGATCCTGGGCGGCATGATCCTCTATCGCGGGGTGACGCCGCAGGTGTTCAAGACGGCCCTGGTGGCCATTCCGGCCCTGCTGCCGCTGTCGTGGTTCTTTCTTCACGACTATCAGAAACGGCGGATCATGACCTTTCTCGACCCCAGCACGGACCCGCTCGGCGCGGGGTATCACATCATCCAGTCGGAGATCGCCATCGGCTCTGGAGGGTTCTGGGGCAAGGGGTTTTTGGAGGGGACGCAGTCCCAGCTCCGGTTCCTGCCTGAGCGGCATACGGACTTTGCCGTGGCTGTCTTCGGCGAGGAATGGGGCTTCACGGGCAACATCCTGTTGCTGACGCTTTTTTGTTTTTTCCTCTACCAAATGGTCGTCATAGCGCGTGATGCCAGGGGGTTGTTCGGCAGTTATCTGGCTGCGGGCGTGTTCTTCTATTTCTTCTGGCAAATCCTCATAAACATGGGTATGGTGCTCGGGCTTATGCCAGTGGTAGGTATCCCGTTGCCGTTCATCAGTTACGGGGGAAGTGCCACCCTGGTGAACTTCTGTCTCGTCGGGCTTGTGCTAAATGTGTCAATGCGCCGGTTCCTGTTCAAGCAGAGCTGATGTGTGGGCTTTTGGCGCACGCCTCAT
>CAMYLL010000273.1 GCA_947259235.1 uncultured Pseudodesulfovibrio sp.
GCCGACGAGAGGCGCGAGGAGGCCCCGGAGGTGGTGGACCGCCTCAACAAGGCCGGCCGGACCCCCATCATGCTCACCGGCGACAACGAGACCACCGCCCGCGTGGTGGCCGCCCGGGCGGGGATAGACACGGTCATCGCCGGGGTCATGCCGGACCGCAAGGCGGACGAGGTGCAGCGACTCCAGTCCGAGGGACGCAGGGTGGCCATGATCGGCGACGGCATCAACGACGCCCCGGCCCTGGCCCGGGCCGACATCGGCGTGGCCATGGGCTCGGGAATCGACGTGGCCGTGGAGTCCGGCGACGTGGTGCTCATCAAGAGCGACCTGCGCGCCCTGCTCACGGCCCTGGACCTGTCCCGGGCGACCATGACCAACATCAAGCAAAACCTGTTCTGGGCCTTTGCCTTCAACGTTATCGGCATTCCCGTGGCCGGCGGCCTGCTCCATCTCTTCGGCGGGCCGACCCTCAACCCGATGATCGCGGGCACGGCCATGGCCATGAGCTCCGTGACGGTGGTGGGCAACGCCCTGCGGCTGCGTTTTTTCAAGGGATAGAACCGGGCCGGGCGGCCCCGCCGTCCACCCACAAGCAACAAGGAGACCCCATGCCCCAGATCAAGGTAAAGGGAATGAGCTGCGAGCACTGCGTCAAGTCCGTCACCGAGACCATGAAGTCCCTGGGAGCCGAGAGCGTCAAGGTGGACCTGCTCTCCGGCAAGGTGGACTACGAGGAGTCCGAGAAGCTCGAAGCCAAGGCCATCAAGAAGGCCATAGACAAGCTCGGGTTCGAACTCATCGGATAATCTGCCTGCGGTTTCATTGCTCGAAGGGTTTTCGGCCAAGACCCTAAAGAAAGCCGCGTCGCGGCCGATACAACGGGCATGATCATCCAGGCCAGCCATATGAACCTCGGGTTCATGCACGAGCTGCAGGCACGCAAGGACAAGGGCGCGAGTCTTGGTTCCAGCGAGTCTGCGCTGCTTGAGGCCTCGGGGGCGCAGCTGGCTGGCGGGCTGTCGGTCCGCAATGCGGACGATGCCTCGGCCCTCGCTCGCCTGACCGGCCAGGTGCCGGGGGAGACCGCCGCTGCCCTCAACCCCGGCGTGCTGCCCGACGCCGCCCCCCGGACCATCGGCGAGACCGTGGCCAACGAGGTCATCCGCCGCATGGCCCCCGGCGCGGACGAAAGCGGCGAGCCGCGCGACGCCGCCGGGCTGCGCGACTCCCTGGCCTCCACCCTTGACTGGGTGCGCGACCGTTTCGGCGACGAGACCGCAACCGCCGCCGCAGGCATGGTCATGGCCGCCACGGACGGGACCGTGGACGAGCAGGCCCTGGGCAACGGACTGCTGGACGTGCTCCGGTTCATCGACCGCACCCAGGGCGTTGCCGCCGGGGACGAGGCCATCGCCCGGTTCAACACCGGCATCAACTCCCAGCTCAACAGCTATTTCGACAACGGCCAAAGCGAGCTTTTCTATGCGGTGGAGAGCGGCGCAGTGGAAGGCGGCGCAGTGGCAGAGAGCGCGGGCGACATCTCGGCCCGGTTCTTCTCCCGCTCGACCCAGGGCGCTGCCCCGGCCAAGGACGCAGCGAACCTCACCGAACAGCTCCTGGACTCCCTCAAGCAGGAGCTGGATTCGGCGGCTGGCATGCAGGACCTGGCCTCCCGGCTCGACGCCGCCTTTGATCCCACCCAGACCCAGCCCCGCGATCAGGTCCGGGCCCAGTCGCGAGCCATGACTGAAGCGGCCATGAACGCCTACGCCGGAACCCCGCTCCCGGTGGCCTCGCAGTTCATGGACATGCCGGTCTAGCCGCTTTTCCCGACCCTGTATCCTCTTCCCGAATCACGCACCTGCTCCCGGAGCGGGTCTGTCCTCTTGCCGAGGGCGAAATCATCCGTCACCAGGGCCAACGGAGGGCTTTCCCCCCGTTGCCTCGCCGTGTAACCTCGCTGTTTTTCCCCCTGCGGACGCAAAAAAGCCCGCTCCGGCACAGGGCCGGAGCGGGCGATAGGGTCGTTTTTCGTGGGCGGCTACATGGAGTCCGCGTACTTGAGCACAAAGGCCTCGGCCTGCTCCACGGAGGAGACGTCGTTGGCGATCTGGGCCGTGAGCAGGGCGTCGCGGATGACGCCGATGATCGGGCCGGGCTTGAGGCCGGTGATGGTCATGATCCGGTTGCCGTCGAGCAGCGGCTCGATCTCGTCTTCCGGGATGTCGGCGCGCTCGGCCATCTTCAGGTTGTGGTTGAACTCGCGCCAGGAGCCGCCGCGGGCCTTGATGTCCGCTTTGACCATCTCCATGATGCGCGGATATTCGTCCAGGGAGCGCAGGCGGCGGATGCCCTTGTCCGTGAGCATGAAGTGGGGCCGCATGTGGTGCTGGACCAGCTCGCACACGAGGTCGATGTCCTGCTCCTCGAAGCGCAGCCGCTTGAGGATCTTGCGGGTGACCTTGGCCCCCACGCGGTGGTGCTGCAGGAAGTTCCACCGCTCCTCGTAGTATTCGGCGGTATAGAGCTTGCCCACGTCGTGGAACAGGCAGGCCACAGTGCCGAACCAGTCGTAGGGCAGCTCCTCGGGGTAGGCCTTCATGACGGCCAGGGTGTGTTCGAGCACGGTCTCCTCGGCGTTGTCCTCCGGGTTGCGTATCTGCTTGATGCGCGACAGGGAGGCGATCTCGGGGATCAGCCCGTGCAGGAGCATGGAGTCGAAGAGCAGGTGGAAGAACCGGTGCATGGACTCGGCCTCGACCTTGCGCCATTCGTCCAGGAAGTCGGCCATGGGCACGTAGTCGAGCACGCGCCGGGCGTTGCGCACGATGGCGGTCCAGGAGTTGGCCTCGATGTCCTTGTCGAAGTTGGCGGCAAAGCGCAGGGCGCGGTAGGCCAGGGAGTAGTCCTTCTTCAGGGCCTGGTCGGGCACGCCCTTGAAGCGGATGAAGCCTTCGGAAAAGTCGGCGAAGTCGGCATAGAGGTCCTTGGCCTTGGGGATGAACGGGCAGACCGCCGAGAGCGGGATGTCGCCGCGCTGCTCCAGACGGCGCAGCAGCCGGGGGGTCATGGTGGAGACCGCCTCGTCGGTGTAGGAGGCGTCGTCCACGTCGGCGGGGTAGAAGAAGTAGGTCACGCCGCCTTCGTTCAAAGTTCCCAGGATGCCCTTGTCGTTGGACTCTTCAAGGTTCGGAAAATACTTCTGCAGCTCGGAAAGTCCGGCCTCGGTGCAGATGTCGAGCTCGCGCTCGTTGCCCGTCTGGTCCAGGGTCAGGGCCTGGAGCCGGACGTTGATCACATAGGCGTCATAGCCGTTGCGCATGATTGTTTTGCAAAAGCCCACGGCATCTTTGAAAGGCTGACTCATATATCTCCTCACGAAAAGCTAGCTTGATTGGGGCGGGGGCCACCGGCGGTGTTCCCGGTTTCGCAGTCCAGCCTATACAATCTTTTTTCCCTGAATGAAATGGGTTTTTACCCGTCCTTTCAGGGCGGTCCCGGTCAGGGGGGTGTTCTTTCCCTTGGAGTACAGGGCCGAGGGGGTGACTGTCCACTCCTCCTCGGGATCGAAGAGGAAGAAGTCCGCCGGGTCGCCGGGGGCGAAGGTGTTCACGGGCAGGCCGAAGATGGCGCAGGGGCCGGTGGTCCAGGCGCGCAGGAAGGTATCCCGGGTCATTTTTCCCTCGGTCACGAGGGCCCAGGTGACGGACAGGGCCGTGTCCAGCCCGGTGATGCCGCACGGGGCCACGTCGAATTCCGTTTCCTTTTCGTGGGCCGCGTGGGGGGCGTGGTCCGTGGCCAGGATGTCGATGGTTCCGTCGGCCAGGGCGTCGAAGAGCGCCTGCTGGTCGTCCGGCGTGCGCAGGGGCGGGTTGACCTTGGCGTTGGTGTCGTACTGCGTGGCCTCGTCTTCGAGGTAGCCCTCGGTAAGCACCAGATAGTGCGGCGCGGTCTCGGCCGTGACCTTGACCCCGCGCGCCTTGGCAAAGCGAATGAGGTCCACGGACTTGCGGCAGGAGATGTGGGCCAGGTGGATGGGCAGGTCGAGGTACTCGGCCAGCAGGATGTCGCGCGCCGACCCCGGGAACTCCGGGCCCATGTCGAGCACCTGGCGAATCAGGCCGCCCGGGTCGTCGGGCGAGTCGTGCGCCGAGACGTACTTGATCGCCACGGCTCAGGCCGCCTTGCGCAGCAGGTTGAGCCGGGACGGCTGATAGAGGAAG
>CAMYLL010000274.1 GCA_947259235.1 uncultured Pseudodesulfovibrio sp.
GCCGGACGCTTTGATGTCGGCGGCGGAAGCCACGGCAGCGCTGAGCACGAAAGAGCACAGTACTGCAAGAATGATGAGACGTTTCATTGTTTTCTTCCTTTTTTGCGGTTAACCCAAGTGAACACCGTAACTGGCATCTCTTCTACACCACTGTTTCCGCTTTTGGCAAGGGGTTTTGGCAAAAAAAATGAAAGAAGTATAAATTTTTTTACCGAACAAATTTTTGTACTTTTGCCTTGCTGGTTTTGATTTTAAACATTTGATATGTAACTTTTTTTTGTAATTTCTGTTAGGGGTGACCTCCTGGTTCAAATGTCGTATTGTCGATGAAAGTTCAATTCGGGTGGGAAAAAAACAACACTGCCATGGCTGAAGAGTTCAAATTTTTTGCCGCCGACTATCCCGACTCGCCGGGCGTCTATCTGATGAAAAATGGGAAGGGGCGAATCATATACGTAGGCAAGGCCAAACGGCTTCGTCGGCGTCTGGCTTCGTATTTTCAAAAGACCACCGGCCTGACTCCGAAGACAAGGGCCCTGGTCGAACAGGTCCGCTCGGTGGATGTGCTGTTGACCGGCACGGAGAAGGAGGCGCTGCTTCTGGAGTCCGGGTTGATCAAGAAGCATCGGCCCCGCTACAACGTGGTGCTCAAGGACGACAAACAGTACGCTCTCTTCCGGCTCGACCGCACATCCGAGTTTCCCCGGCTCTCCGTCACGCGCAAGGTGGTTCGCGACGGGTCCGTGTATTTCGGTCCGTTCACGTCCGCCGCGGCCGCGCGTACCACGTGGAAGCTGCTGGGCAAGGTTTTTTCCCTTCGCAAATGCTCGGACAAGTCATTCAAAAACCGTATCCGTCCCTGTCTGTACCATCATATCCACCAGTGCTACGCCCCTTGCGTCCTCGATGTGGACCGGGCCATGTATATGGATATGGTCCGGCGGGTGGAGATGCTGCTGTCAGGTAAATCCGGCGAGCTGCTGGCGGCCCTGGAGCGTCAGATGAATACTGCCGCCAGTGCGTTGGAGTATGAAAAGGCGGCCATGCTTCGGGATCAGATCAAGGCGGTGCGGACAACGGTTGAAGGGCAGGTGGCCGTTTGCCAGGACACTCGTGACAGGGATGTTCTCGGTCTTGCCGAGACCGGGGAGGGATTGGGGCTCGGGCTGCTCTTCATCCGCCAGGGGCGGCTGTTGGACGAGGAGCAGTTCTTCTGGCCCGGCCTGACCCTGGACGAGGGGCCGGAGGTTGTGGAGAGCTTTCTTCTGCAGTTTTATGGGGCAGGGCGTTTTATTCCGCCCGTGATCGTCGCTCCTTATGAGGTAGAGAACAACCTTGTCTCCGAGGTGTTGACCGAACGCCGAGCCGGAACCGTCCGCGTCGCCGTGGCGCATGGAACGCAGGAAAAGAAGCTTCTGGAAATCGCCCGCAGTGTGGCCCGGCAGGTGCGGGAGCGCAGGGATACCATCACGGCACGGCTGGCTCGCGCGCTGAATCTTTCACGCGAACCGGCGCGTATCGAATGTGTGGACGCATCGCATCTGGGCGGCAGCGGCATGCGTGTGGGGCAGGTGGTTTTTGAGGAGGGGGTGCGAAACAGGGAATCATCCCGGCTTTACTCCTTTCCCGAGCTGGAGGGGACAGGGGATGATTATGCGGCCCTGGCAGCCTGGGCCCGGCGGCGCGTGGAGTCTGGCCCGCCATGGCCTGATCTGGTGCTCATCGACGGCGGCCGGGGACAGCTTGCGGCGGTGGAGAAGGGGCTGGAGGGCAGTGACGAGACCTGGGAGATGGCCGCCATTGCCAAAGGTCCGTCGCGCAGGGCGGGCGAACTGGAGGACCTCGTTTTCAGGCCAGGCCGCAAGAACCCGATGCCCCTCAAGCCCGGCAGCGTTGAGTTGCTCTTTCTCCAAAAAGTGCGTGACGCCGCCCATCGATTCGTGCTCGGCAGACAGCGGACAGCACGCAAGAAGACGGTCCTTCGCAGCGAGTTGACCTCCCTGCCGGGCATCGGGCCGAAGACGGCGCGTATCCTGTGGGATCGTTTCGATTCGCTCAATGCGATGATCAAGGCGGAACCGCAGGAGATCAGGTCCCTTTCGGGGATAGGCAAAAAGAAGGCGGAGTTGATTCACGCGGCGTTGCAGAAGCTTAAGCAGTCATAATCGCGGCTGCGGACCTGCTCCCGACGGCGGTTTGTGTGCCGACGCTGTGACGCATGAAGTGGTTGTTGACCGGGGAAAGCCGGTTCATATTCAGATCGTCGTCGGTTCTCCGATGGGGAGTTCGACCAGCGCGGTTTCCGGCGAGAGGAGCATGAGGTGCTCCGCCAGAGCCGAGGTGTTCTGGGCGAGGATGGGCCACGTGCCCCAGTGCTGTGGAATGACCTTGCCGCATTTGAGCAGGGAGCACGCGTAGGCGGCCTGTTTCGCGTCCATGGTGAACCTGCCGCCGACGGGAAGTATGGCGATGTCGATGTCGTGGAGCTTGCCGAAGAGCGCCATGTCGCCGAAGAGACCGGTGTCGCCAGAATCGTAAATGCAGGTTCCGTCGGGGAGGGTGATGATGAATCCGGCCGCGGCGCCGTGGGCGGACGAGTGCATGGCTTGGACCATCTCAATCGAGAAACCGAGCCGGTTGACGGTCCCCCCGATGTTCATGCCCACTCCCAGATGCGCGGGCAGGCCAAGGCTGATGAGGTTCTGGATGATGTCGAAGATGGCCACGACCTCGGCATCGTGCTTGGCCGCAAGCTCCAGAGTCTGGCCGATGTGGTCGTTGTGATCGTGTGTCACGAGGATGAGATCGCACGCGTCGATCTCCTTGTGCGTCGTGGGTGATGACGGGTTGCCCACGAAAAACGGATCGATGAGCACCGTCGTCTCGCCTGATTTGATTCTGAAATTCGAATGGCCGAACCAAGTGATTTCCATCTTCCCCTCCTGGTGGCTGTCGTTGCGGCTCGGGTTTGATAACGCGACAGGGATGCGTCCCTGTTTATCGCCGCTGCCTGCCGCCTTGGTTTTTCCCCTCGTTATCTCAGTCTCCCCACCGGGCGTGCAGCTGATGAGGAATGTCCAGTTGGTCGAGAATCCTTCCGGCAAGATGGGAAGTCAGGTCCCCGATGGTCTCCGGGCGGTGGTAGAAGCCCGGACTCGCCGGCATTATGACGGCCCCGGCCCTGTTGGCCGCGAGCATGTTCTGCAAATGGATGGAGGACAGGGGAGTCTCGCGGGTGACGAGAATGAGCCCGGCGCGTTCCTTGAGGGCGACGTCTGCGGCCCTGTGGATGAGTGAATGGCCGTAGCCATTGGCAACGGCCGAGAGGGTGGCCATCGAGCAGGGACAGATGATCATGCCGTGATGTCGCCAGGAACCGCTGGCCGGCGGGGCCGCGATATTGGCCGGGTCGTGGACGGCAAAAGCACCCTCGGCCAGGGCCTCGGGCGTGGAGTCCGTTTCTTGGGCCATGACCAGCCGTGCGGCGTCGGAGATGATGAGGTGCAGCTCCACGTCGTCCCGGCCCGTGAGGGCTGCGGCCAGGGTCGCGGCGTAGATGGTTCCGCTTGCTCCGGTAACTGCCAGAATGATTCGTTTTTTATCCATCAAATCCCCGCACGGCAAAGAACTGCGCCGTGAATTGCATGGCAGCACTCGCAGGAGTGCGTGCAATAATTTACAGATATATAGACTTTTTTTAGAGTTGTTTGCAAGTGGAAATGGAGACGGGGCTAAAGGCGGCCCCTTCGGCGCGTGTTTCCTGTTTGCCTTTTGACTTCGGCAGTGTAACCTTGACAAAGATCGGGACGGGGTATAGCTACTTCGTTCCCGTGGGCTATTAGCTCAGATGGATAGAGTGCTTGCCTCCGGAGCAAGAGGTCGCAGGTTCGAATCCTGCATAGCCCACCACCGCGAGATTCAGGCCCGGAACATTTGTTCCGGGCCTTTCCTTTTCTTATCCGTCTTTACAATCATGGCCGGGCTGTGCATAGATTCATGACATGTGATGAAACAGCGACAATCGTGAGGTATATCATGCGGAAGTTTTTTGTATCGTTGATGCTGGCCGCGGTTCTGGCGCTGGTCTGGTCCCCCGCCTGGGCCGGCAAGGCCGAGGAATTCGCGGACATCAAGATCCTCGACGACATAATGGTCTTCGTGGACGTTGACGGGGACGGTTTGT
>CAMYLL010000275.1 GCA_947259235.1 uncultured Pseudodesulfovibrio sp.
AGGGCCAGGGGGGCCTGAACAGCCTTGGTTGTAATGAAATTCGGCCGTGATTTCAACAGCGGGACCACGTCCACGTCCGAGGTGGCGGTAATCAGGAAGGGAAGCCGGAGGGCCTGGGTGATGGTGAACTCGGCCGCGTTGCGTTTGGCCCTGGCGCGCAGGGAGTCCTCCAGGGCGCCGTCGCATGGGACTTGGGAGGCGCAGGCGAGCACGTCCCCTATGTTCAGGTGGGCCAGCTCCTCCCGCGTCAGACCGAGGCTCTCGCCCCAGGAGGCGATCAGCTCGATGCAGTTGCTCAGGTGTCGTGAGAACTTGAATTTCGCATACTCCCTGCCGGAGATGGCCTTGCGCATGAAGGCGAACAGGGCCGCGCAGTCGCAACCATAGCCCTGCTCGTCCAGGACGGCGTCAACGCGCGCGGTCTCGTCGTCGGTCAGGGCGAACCCGGGTCTGGCCGTGGTGCGCCGGGACTCCCCCCCCGGCTCGCCGGGCATGAGGGAGCGCTGGTCGTAGCGCAGGGAGAGGATGTCGTAGGAGCTGGGGCGGAGGTGGCCGTATTTGCCGAGAAAGTCCGAAGGGGTCATGGATCTGGCCCGGAAGCGGTCCAGGTCGTCCAGGAATTCCGAGAGAATGGTCTTGATGGAGGCCCTGAACTCGTTGGCCCGTCGGGCGGAGACCGCCTCGCGGTTGACCAGGCCGCGCAGCATGCTCTCGGCGATGAACCCGCAGCGGGCGATGACGGAAAAGGGTTTGGTTCCGTTGGCCTTGCAGTCCAGGAGCAGGGCCTGGATGAGCAGCAGCCGGGAGGCGACGCCGTTGTCGGACGCCGGGATGTTCCCGTTCATCCTGTCGAGGCGTTCGATCCTGGCGAGATTGTCGTCAAGCACGCAGCCTCCGAGGATGCCCCGCGTCAGCTCCTTGAGGGCTGTCTCGAACTCGTCGATCTGCGCCGGGGAGAGGCCGCGCAGCAGCCGGGGCGCCGTGTGGGTGCGGAAGTCGGGCGTGTGGACCGTAACGGCCACGTCGAACTCGATCTTGTCGTGAAGTTCCGGATGACGTTCCAGGCGGTCGAGCCACAGGTTCACGAGGGCCTCGCCCAGTGCCGGGGTGACGGCTGCCGGCAGGAACGAATTGAAGCTCTCGCGCACGTCGATATACTGTCGGCCCCCCAGGGAGTTCATCAGGGGGCGGTTGCTCATGTCCCTGTAGCCCATCTCGGCGCGGGCTTCGGCCCAGACCGAGTCGGTGATGAGGTGGTCGTAGAGCGAGGCGGCCAGCTTCCGCGGCGCGGCCCCGAGCATCTCAACCGGGTTCCAGTCCGGCATGATCCCGAAAATGGAGCGGGCCCCCTGCGCGCCGAAGACCGGGTGGAGCTTGCTCCCGACAAACCGTTTGACCTGTTCGAGCACGGCGTTGATGTCCCGGCTGACGTCGCGGTTCCAGTTCTGGCTCACGGCCATGGGCCGGATCTGGACGATATGGGTCGTCTCGTCTGCGGTGACGATGAATTCTATGTCGAGGGCCGTGGACCCCGTCAGGGTCTCTATCTCGCGCACCGCCAGGAGCAGGGCGCGAAACCGCGACGAGGAGACGCTGTCGATGAAGTCGCGGCGGACGATGAGGGTCCGGTTGATGTCGCCGTTTCCGGCGGTGATGGAATCGAACCGGCCGGAGGCGTCGTCGTAATTGATGATGTAGTATGGCGCGCCGCTGTTGAGGTCCTGGGTGAAGACCACGCCGGACATGCTGATGGTGTCGATCATGGGCTGCACCAGGACCTGGTCGGCGTGGTCGGGCTCCTTGATCCGGGCGTAGGAGGAGACGACCCGGTCCACGGCGCTGCCGAGGGCGTCGTCGCTGGCCAGCGGGACATTGGGGATGCTGTCGAACATCCCGGCCATGGACGTCTCGATGCTGTCCTCGCCGCGGGCGCTGCTCCTGATGATCACCGTGTCGCAGGCCAGGGCGCTGCGCATGCTGCGGATGACCCCGGCCCTGTCCCCATGCCACTGGGCGACGCTGAAGACGTGGCTCGCCGGGATGCGACACCGCGTGATGTGGGGGCGCAGCTTGTCAAGCGTGTTCGCCTTTGTACAGAATGTAAACATACCGACCTACTATGCGCGAATCCATTGATAAAGCCAAGGGCTGGGGCATCCGATCCCGCAACGCCTCGGAGGGCCTGTGGATGTTTTTGCACCGGTGGGATTTCATGCCATTTTGATGCCAGATTCGTCGGCCCGGCGGCCCCGGTCCCGGACAGTCCCGCTCCCCGGCGCTTCCCAGTCGTCCGATTTCTTGCGCAACCTATCCATTTGCGGTATGTTTTTTCTTGCTGGGTGGCTCCCGGAACGGGGCGGACCCGGCCGTGCCGCCAGAGAATCGTGTGACGCTTCCGGGCTTGCCGGACGGAGTGTATGGAAAACGAAAAAGGGACAGACGACCGGGGACGGTTCGGGAACGTCTTTGCCGGGGCCCGGATACGGACCTACGCCCAGCGGGGCGTGCTGCCGCCGCGTATCGGCATCATCGGGTACGGGGCGGGGAACATCCAGTCCATCTGCAATGCCCTGAGCGTGCTCGGAGCCGATGCCGTGCCGGTCGGCGAGCCGTCTGCCGCCGGGGCGCTGGACGGCATGGTCCTGCCCGGAGTGGGCGCTTTCCCTTCGGCCATGCGCCACCTGCGCCGCAGCGGGATGGCGGACGTCCTCACCCGTGCCGCAACCGGGAAGGGCGTCCCGGTGCTCGGCATCTGCCTGGGCATGCAGCTGCTCTCGGAGTCGTCCGACGAGTTCGAGCCCACCGAGGGGCTGGGGCTGGTCCGGGGGCGGACCACGCGCATGGCATGCGCGACCCTGCCGCTCCCCCATGTGGGCTGGAACAACGTCGAGATACTGGGCGAGAGCCCGATGTATGCCGGAATTCCGCAGGACACGCATTTTTATTTCGATCATTCCTACGCCGTTGCCCGCGACGAGGCCGTGACCACCGGCGTTGCCGTCTACGACACGCCCTTTGCCGCCTCCCTGTGCGACGGGCATGTGTGGGGAACCCAGTTTCACCCCGAGAAGAGCCAGCTGTGGGGCCTCAAGCTGCTTCGGAACTTTCTGGACCTTGTCGTCCGGGCGAGGGACACATGCTGAAACACCGCATCATCGCCACCCTGCTCATACGAAACGGCGTCTGCGTGCAGAGCCGGGGGTTCGGCAACCATCTGCCCATCGGCAGGCCCGAGATCGCCATCGCCCATCTCAATACCTGGGGCGTGGACGAGATCATCTGCCTCCACCTGGACCATGCGGGCGGGCTGGACGCCGCCTATTTTGACCACATCCCGGCCTATGCCCGGCGCGGCCTCGTGCCGCTGGCCATCGGCGGCGGCATGGGGTCCGTGGAGCACATGCGCAGCGCGCTGTTTTCCGGGGCGGACAAGGTTGTGGTCAACACGCTGCTGCACAACAGGCCGGGGGAGATAGAGGCCGCCGCCGCCATTTTCGGCAGGCAGTCCCTGGTCATCGCCGTTGACGTCCGTCGCGAGGGGGGGCGATACGTGGTCTACACCCATGGAGGTCGCCGCCGCGCCGCGCTCTCCCTAAAGGATACGCTCGTAAAGGCCGAAGAGTATGGGGCGGGAGAGATCATGCTGAAGAGCATAGACCGTGACGGCGCGCGTACGGGGTACGACTGCGACCTGATCGCCGAGGCCTCGGGGGTCGGCGTCCCGGTGATAATCAGCGGAGGCTACGGGACCCCGGCCGACATGATCCCGGCCCTGGCCGGCGGAGCGTCGGCCGTGGCCGTGGGCAATGCTCTGCATCACACCGAGCACAGCGTCTGCCTGATCAAGGCGTTTTTGTGCGGCGCGGGGGTTCCGGTCAGGCACGACATCCCCCTGCGCTATGCGGCCGGTCAGGTCGACGAGACGGGCCGGTGCGCCAGGCTTTCCGAAGAGGACTATTTGCGGCTGCGGTTCGTGGACGTCGAGCAGACGGACATCTGACGGCCCCGCGGCAGGGGCCCGGGGCGAAAGAACCGGAGCGTGGCCGGCGGGTGGCCGCGCCACGGGAATCGATAAACCTTTACTCCACCATGGAGACGGTTGATGCAATCAACGAACAGGAAATGGCAGAACCACCTGAAGGCAAAGGGGCT
>CAMYLL010000276.1 GCA_947259235.1 uncultured Pseudodesulfovibrio sp.
GATCAACGCTGTGGAGACCGTGGACATCCGCGCCCGCGTGGCCGGCTTCCTCCTTGAAAAGAATTTCCAGGAAGGCGCCACCGTGGCCAAGGGCGACCTGCTCTTTGTCATCGACCCCAATCCGTTCCAGGAAGACCTCAAGCAGGCGCAATCCGGGCTGGACTACAATCTCGCCCTGGTGGACAAGGCCCAGAAGGACTACGAGCGCTTCAAGAAACTCTACGAAGAAAACGTGGTCAGCCGCGACGAGTTCGAGAGCTACCAGACCCAGCTCTTCACCCTCAAGGCCCAGGTCGCCGACAATCAGGCAAAGGTGGAAAACGCCAAGATTCAGCTCGGCTACACCAAGGTCTATTCACCCATCGACGGCGTCATCGGCCGGGTGCAGGTGGACGTGGGCAACCTCGTTGGCCAGGGAGAGAACACCCTGCTCGCCACCATCTCCACGGTGGATCCGGTCTACGTCAACTTCAGCGTCAGCGAGAGCGACTACATCCGCGCGGTGCGCGACCAGTATGCAAAGGAAAGCCGCGACAGCCAGATCGAGATGATCCTGGCCGACAACAGCAAATACGACCACTTCGGCACATACAACATGATCGACAGGACCGTGGACTCGCGCACGGGAACCCTGGGCATCCGGCTCACCTTTCCCAACCCCGAGCACATCCTGCGTCCCGGCCTGTACGCCAAGGTCCGCGTGCTCATCGAGCTGGTCAAGGACGCAGTGGTTGTTCCCACCCGGGGCGTCATCGATACCCAGGGCATGAAGTCCATCTTCGCGGTGGACGAGACGGGCACGGTGCGCAGCCAGCCCATATCCCTCGGCTTCGAGGTCAAGGACCTGGTGGTCGTCACCAAGGGGCTCAGGGCAGGGGACATGGTCATCGCGGACGGCATCCGCCGGGTCAAGGCGGGCATGAAGATCAAACCCATCGTCGTTCCCATCACCAAACAGGACGAAACGGCGACGGCCCAGCCTGACGCAACGGCCCAGCCTGATGCGGCGGCCCAGCCCGCCGGGACAGGGCAGAACGCCACCAGCGAAGAACAGGCCGGTTAATCGCCATGTTCGTCAGATTCTTCATCGACCGCCCCATCTTCGCCTCCGTCGTCGCCATCATCATCCTGATGGTCGGCATCCTGAGCGTGCTGGCCCTGCCCATCGCCCAGTATCCCCAGATCTCCCCGCCCTCGGTCAAGGTCACCGCCAACTATACCGGCGCGGACGCCCAGACCGTGGAGGAATCGGTGGCCACGCCCATCGAACAGCAGGTCAACGGCGCCCAGGACATGATGTACATGAACTCCATCTCGTCCAACGACGGCTCCCTGAACCTGACGGTCACCTTTGAGCTGGGCCGCGACCTGGAGCTGGCCACGGTCGACGTGCAAAACCGCGTCAACCTCGCCCTGCAGCAACTGCCCCAGGAGGTCCGCAACTCCGGCGTCCAGGTCAAGAAACAGTCGCCCGAGTTCGTGGTCATCATCAACCTGACCTCCGAACTGCCCCAATACGACACGCTTTTCCTCAACAACTACGCTAAGATCAACATCTACGACGCCATCAAGCGCATTGAGGGTGTGGGTGACGTCAACCTGTTCGGCGACCAGGACTACGGCATGCGCATCTGGCTCAACCCGGACAAGCTCGCCTCCTACGGCCTGACCTGCACGGACGTCATCAACGCCGTACAGGAGCAGAACGTCCAGGCCCCGGCCGGCCAGCTCGGCATGCCGCCCACGCCGCCCGGGCAGCAGTTCCAGATGACCCTGCGCGTCAAGGGCCGTCTGGCCGACACCGAGGAGTTCGGCAACATCATCCTCAAGGCCAACGAGGACGGCAGTACGGTCAAGGTCCACGACGTGGCCCGGGTCGAGCTGGGAGCCAAGAACTACTACACCTTTGCCCGGCTCAACGGCACGCCCACAGCCTCGCTGCTCATCTATCAGCTGCCCGGCGCCAACGCCCTGGACGTGGTCAAGCAGATCAGAGCGACCATGAAGGATCTTTCCGCCTACTTCCCGCAGGGAGTCGACTATTCAATCCCCTACGACACCACCAAGTTCGTCACCTCCTCCATCGACGAGGTCATGAGCACCCTCTACGAAGCGCTGATCCTGGTCTTCCTCGTGGTCTTCATCTTCCTGCAGAACTGGCGCACCACCATCATCCCCATGGTCTGCGTCCCGGTCTCCCTGGTGGGCACGTTCGCCCTCTTTCCCCTGCTCGATTTCTCAATCAACACCCTGACGCTCTTCGGCCTTGTCCTGGCCATCGGCATCGTGGTCGACGACGCCATCGTCGTGGTCGAGGCAACCCAGCGGCTCATAGACGAGGAAGGCCTCTCGCCCAAGGAGGCCACGAAAAAGGCCATGAAAGAGGTCACCGGGCCGATCATCGCCAGCACCCTGGTGCTGGTCGCCGTGTTTGTCCCGGTCGGCTTCATGGGCGGCATCACCGGCCAGCTCTACAAGCAGTTCGCCCTGACCCTGTCCGTCTCGGTGCTCATATCGTCCATCAACGCCCTGACCCTGTCGCCAGCACTCAGCGCACTGCTGTTGCGCCCTTACAAACCCATCGGCGGGCCACTGGGCTGGTTCTTCACCAAGTTCAACTCGGTCTTCGAGGCCGTGACGAAACGGTACAACAGGGGCGTGGCCGCCCTGGTCCGCCGCTCGTTCATGAGCATCCTGATCGTCGTCATATTTGCCGCGGGCTGCGGCGGGCTGTTCTCCATCCTGCCGTCCAGCTTCGTGCCCAACGAGGACCAGGGTTACTTCATCATCAACGCCCTGCTCCCCGAAGGCGCGTCACTGGACCGCACCAACCAGGTGTCGGAAGAGATCGAGGCCTACCTCAAGAAGGCTCCCGGCGTTCACGACTACGTCACCCTCGGCGGGTTCAGCATGCTGACCGGCGCCTACTCGTCCTACTCCACGGCCGTCTTCGTCATGCTCGACGACTGGTCCGTGCGCACCACACCGGAGCTGGCCTTCAGCTCCATCATGGGGCAGGCGCAAAAGGCGTTCTGGGGCATCCAGGAGGCCACGGTCCTGTGCTTCCAGCCGCCGGCCATCCCGGGCCTGAGCACCACCGGCGGGCTCCAGTTCGAGCTGCAGGACCGCTCCGGCGGCTCCATCCAGGAGCTCTCCGCCGTGGCCAAGGCATACATGGACGAGGCGAGCAAGCGGCCCGAGATCGCCAACCTGTTCACCACATTCAGCTCCCGTGTTCCGCAGTACTTCGTTGAAATCGACCGCGACAAGGTCAAGAAACTCGGCGTTCCCCTGAACCAGGTCTTCCAGACCCTGCAAACCTATCTGGGCGGCTACTACATCAACGACTTCAACAAGTACGGCCGCACCTACCGGGTCATGGCCCAGGCCGAGTCCCAGTACCGCACCCGGCTCGAAGACCTGAACAAGTTCTACATGCGCTCGTCGGAGCAGCAGATGGTCCCCCTGAACACGCTGAGCACGACCCAGCGGACAATGGGACCGGAATACATCCAGCGGTACAACATCTTCCGCACAGTTGAGATCAACGCGGCCACCACGCCGGGCTACAGCTCCGGCCAGGCCATCAAGGCCATGGAAGAAGTCGCGGCCGCCTCGCTGCCCGAGGGCTACGGCTACGACTGGACCGCCATCGCCTATCAGGAAAAAGACTCCGGTGGCCAGACGGGCCTCATCTTCGGGCTGGCCATCGTCATGGTCTTCCTGGTGCTGGCGGCCCAGTACGAGAGCTGGGCCACTCCCTTTGCCGTCATCCTGTGCGTCCCTCTGGGCATCTTCGGCGCCATGTCCTCGCAATGGATGCGCGGACTCGACGACAACGTCTACGCCCAGATCGGCCTGGTCATGCTCATCGGGCTGGCGGCCAAGAACGCCATCCTCATCGTCGAGTTCGCCAAGGAAAAGCACGAGAACGGCATGTCCCTGACGGATGCGGCACTCTCTGCAGCGCATCTGCGCTTCCGGCCTATCCTGATGACGTCCTTCGCCTTCATCCTCGGCGTCATTCCGCTGGTCACCGCCTCGGGCGCGGGCTCGTCGAGCCGCCACGCCCTGGGAACCTCGGTCTTCGGCGGCATGATCGCGGCCACCTGCCTGGGCGTGCTCGTTGTGCCCGCCCTC
>CAMYLL010000277.1 GCA_947259235.1 uncultured Pseudodesulfovibrio sp.
GCCCGAGCCAGAGCGCGAGGCTACCGGAACGTGACCAACTTCATCACCATGGTCTACCTGATCGCCGCCCCAATTCAATTCGTGATCACTTCATGAATTCCACACGAAACGTCGAAGAACCAGTTTTCTTTGATCTTGACGAGTTCGGGGAAGACCCGCAGATGCCCCTTTTCGGCCTGTTGTCGGACAAATTCCGGGAAGCGCAACGTTTCAACGAGGAAGGGATGAAGCGGGAGAAGGCGTTTGGCGCTTGGGTTTTTCAGCTTCTTGTTGGCGAACCCATGAACATTCCTTTTCTTGTTGACATCCAGCACCCACAGCCCTTCTTCCTGACGGACATCTTCAACGTGGAGTTGGCACACCTCTTCACGCCGTGCGCCCGTGAAAAGGGAAAGAATGGGGCACCAGAAGTCGGACGGATGCAGGAATGTGTCTTCAACATATTGAGGCGAGTTGAAGATGTTTTTCAAGTCCTTGGTCGTGTACGGGGAGCGGTGTTCCGTTTCCGGCTTTTCTTCTTTTATCTTCAGACGGTGAGCTGGGTTGGCGGGAATAAGCTGCTCATCCTCGCACCATGTCAAAAATGATGAAATGTTGGTCAGATTGTTATTCACGGTGCTGACGGCAATCGTCTTGTCCGGTTCAAGGGCAACCATTTCTTCAATGGTTAGCGCTTTGAAGCGTTTGCTGTTTCGGAATCGGGGGAGCTGGAGCAGGGTATCCCGTACATGGCGCACAGCCTGTCGGTCCACTTCGTCCACCGGAATGTCGCCGAGGATGTCGGTCAGGCTGTTGAGCGTGGACAGGATGTCATCGGCACTGCCCTCACTCCAGCGTTTGGCGGCGATCCTGTCCGCCTTGTAGCGTTTCAGGGCCTCGGTAAGCACGATTTGGGACTTGGTTTCGTGTGCAGGCTGTGGAGCCGCTGGTTCAGGCTGCAGAATGGTGTTTTCAAAGGCATAGTCGCCTTCGGCGCGATGGCTGATAATCCGGTAGTAGGCGATGAGGGCTTTCGTGAATTCGTGGGCGAACTCATCCGTCAGGTCAAAGGACTGGGGCGGCCCGAAAACGCCTCCTTCGGAGGCGAGAACCATGTATTCCCGCATGGTGTCATAGTCGCGGGAGACCAGGAGCCCTTTCAGGTGGTCGATGAGTTCTTCCGTCTTTCCCGGCACGTATTGCAGAATCGGATTGGGCGGGGTCAGGTTGTTGATGGATATCTGTTCATTCTCCTTGAGGAAACGCTCAAGGAAATCCCGCAGAAACAGCTTGATGCGGTCAAAATCATCCATGGGTAGCTCACCGTCTTGTATCCTGGTCAGGACTTGTTTCACGCAGGAGGCCAGTATTCTGGCCTTCGGCCTTGCTTCGGCCAGGTATCCCGTGCGCAGGGACATCCTGATCTCGGAGCGGCCCAGCGAGTGGCGGAGGGCGCTCGGGACAACGTGACGAAAGTAGTAGGTCGTGCCTTTCAAGTAAAGGTGATTCGGGGAGCGAGCGATTCGCGGCATGTGACGTCTCCGGCGACAGACGATTCCGGGTGCTTTGACCCACCACTTTGACCCAGAGGGGTCAAACCACGCCGAAAGAAGACAATCGCGTAACTTGCCGGATAAAAAAGAAAAAGGGTTGCGGCCTGTTAGCCGCAACCCTTGATCATTCTGGTGCCGAAGAGAAGACTCGGAACATCTTGCTTTTCGGCATAGCGGCAATAATTTGATTTTATTTATCTATTTTTATTGGCGTGTCCTTTGGACATGGAACTAAGCTAGCATTTTGACCCGACTTCAGCAAGGGGGCTATCATATCTCTGGAAAAGATACGCGCAGAGGGTTAGCTTGTTTTGCTGATCACGAATGTGGCAGGTTTATCAACAAATGGATATAGCGGGTGCTAGAGATGTTGTATGCTCATACGCTGGACGGTGCGCCACAGTCGGAGTGGCAGTCGCTGGAAGACCATCTTACGGCCGTGGAAGAGCGGGCTGCCCGGTTCTCAGCCGTTTTCGGGGCACCGGAGTGGGGGCGTATCATCGGGCGGCTGCACGATATCGGCAAGTGCAACCCGAAATTCCAGCAACGGCTGACAGGAGAGTATCGAAAGCACGCGGATCACAAGGGCGTCGGGGCCAGACTGCTGGATGGTCTGGGCAAGGGATTCGGCCGTGTCGGTGCCTATTGTGTGGCTGGGCACCACGGGGGGCTGCCGGATTACTCGCACTCGGAGAACAAGCGCTCTCTGAGGCAGGTGGTGGCGGATGCCATTGCCCTGCCCGATGGTGTGGACAACCCCCTCTCGGAGTTCGCCGAGCCCGCATTGCCCTTTGTCCCCAAAGATGGCTTTGCGTGTTCGTTTTTCACGCGCATGCTTTTTTCGGCCTTGGTGGATGCCGATTATCTCGACACGGAAAGATTCATGACTCCTGGCAGGCATGCCGGGCGCGTTCCGGGTCCGTCCCTGGATGTGCTGGCGGCCGCGCTGGACGAGAAGCTCGCTGCCTTCGACGCCTCGGGCCGCATCAACGGCCTGCGGGCGGAGATCCTGGCCAACTGCCGGAAAAAGGCGGCCCTGGCACCCGGCCTGTTCACTCTCAGCGTGCCCACGGGCGGCGGCAAGACGCTCTCGTCCATGGCCTTCGCCCTTGATCATGCCCGCCTGCACGGTATGCGCCGCGTGATCTACGTCATCCCCTACACCTCGATAATCGAACAGAATGCGCGCGTGTTCCGCGACGTATTCCGAAATCAGCCCGGTGCCGTCATCGAGCACCACAGCACCTTCGACCCGCGACGCGCCTTTGGCGATGCGGACAACGCGGACGAGTCTGCCGAGGCCCGCCGCCACCGGCTGGCCTGCGAGAACTGGGACGCGCCCGTGGTGGTCACCACCAATGTCCAGTTCTTCGAGTCGCTCTTTGCGGCCAAGCCTTCGCGCTGCCGCAAGCTGCACAACGTGGCCGGGTCGGTGATCATTCTGGACGAGGCCCAGATGCTGCCCGTGGATTTCCTGGACCCGTGCCTGCGCGCTCTGGAGGAATTGACTGCCCATTACGGATGCAGCGTGGTGCTGTGCACCGCCACCCAGCCCGCCCTGCGCCGGGAGGATTTTGCGGCTACCCGGCGGAAAGGGCGTACGCCCGGCTTTGTCAGGCTGGACGCCGAGCGCGAGCTGGCTCCGGACCCGGACCGTTTGCACGAGGCGTTCAAGCGCACCGAACTACACAACCTGGGCGAGCTTGCCCTGGCCGATGTCGCGCAGCTGGTGAGGGGGCCGGAGCAGGTGCTGTGCATCGTCAACACGCGAGCCCGCGCGGCCGATCTGTACGGCATGGTGGAGGACGAGCCCGGCGCGCGCCACCTGAGCGCTCTCATGTGCCCGGCCCATCGCTCGGAGCGGCTGGCCGAAATCCGCCGAATGCTGAACGAGGGAGAGCCGTGCCGGGTGGTCAGTACGCAATTGGTCGAGGCCGGTGTGGACGTGTCATTCCCGGAGGTGATCCGCGAGATGGCCGGGCTGGACTCCATCGTCCAGGCCGCAGGCCGGTGCAATCGCGAGGGCGAGCGCGAGGGCGTGGCCCCGGTGTCCGTATTCTACCCGGCAGAGGGGCTGGGGCGTGCCTTCAGCACCCAGGCCCGTCATGCGGACTCGGTGCTGCGCAATCTCGACGAGGGGGCGGACGCATTTTCGCCCGCCGCGATCCGTCACTACTTCAGCCTGCACTACTGGCTCCAGGACTCCCTGGACCGCAAGAACGTCCTGGCCGACCTGGACAGCATGGGCCTCGAGTGGCGGTTTCAGGAGGCGCAACGCAAGTTCCGGCTCATCGATAGTCCCATGGTGCCGGTGATCATTCCGTGGAATGACCGGGCAAGGGAGCTGGTCAACAATCTGCGGTACGTCGATAATCCCAGCGGCCTCCTGCGCGAGCTGCCACAGTACACGGTACAGGTTTACGAGGGCCAGCTGCGCGCCCTGGACGATGCCGGGGCCGTGGAGTGGGAGGCCGACACCTATGCGGTGCTCTGCCGCATGGAGCACTACGACGACCGCCTGGGCCTGACCGTGCCGGGAGAGTGGAAGGCTGAGGATTTTCAGGTTTAGGAAAC
>CAMYLL010000278.1 GCA_947259235.1 uncultured Pseudodesulfovibrio sp.
TACCGGCCGCTGCTGGTCAACACGGTGGTCGGCTTTATCGGCCCCGAATACCTCTACGACGGCAAGCAGATCATCCGCGCCGGTCTCGAGGACCACTTCTGCGGCAAGCTGCTCGGCCTGCCCATGGGCTGCGACGTCTGCTACACCAACCACGCCGAAGCGGACCAGGACGATATGGACACCCTGCTCACCCTCTTCGGTACGGCCGGGGGGACGTTCACCATGGGCGTTCCTGGTGCCGACGACATCATGCTCAACTACCAGAGCACCTCCTTTCACGATGCTCTCTACCTTCGCTCGCTGCTCAAACTGCGCCCGGCCCCGGAATTCGAAAACTGGCTGGTGGAGATGGAAATCGCACGGGAGGGGGGGCTGCCCCGGCCGGTCGATGCCCGTCATCGCCTGTTGGACTACCTGGCCTGAAGGAGGGATGCATGGACACGCATGAGCTGAGAATTCGCGACCCCTGGGAGGATCTGAAGCGCTACACCGATGCCCGTATCGCCCTGGGGCGCTGCGGGGTCAGTCTGCCGACCCGCCATCACCTGGACTTTCAGCTGGCTCACGCCCGTGCCCGGGATGCCGTTCACCATCGCCTTGACAGCGACGAGGTGCAGCAGGCGTTCGAAGCTCTCGGGATGAACGTGGTGAGGCTGCACAGCGCCGCCGAAAGCCGCACCGTCTACCTGCAACGCCCGGACCTGGGGCGCAGGCTCCGCACAGAGGACAGCGAAGCCCTTTTCGCCATGGTCGATGCCCTGGATCCGCCCCCCGCAGAAGGGTACCGCTTTGACCTGGCTCTGGTCGTGGCCGATGGTCTGTGTGCCCAAGCGGTACAGGCCAGTGCGGTCCCCCTGGTGAACGAACTGCTGCCGAAAGTGAACCAGGCCGGATGGCGGCTGGCCCCCACGGTGCTGGTGGAGCAGGGGAGGGTGGCCATCGGCGATGAGATTGGAAGCATTCTGGGTGCCGAGGTGGTGACGGTGCTGATCGGCGAGAGGCCGGGGCTCAGTTCGCCGGACAGTCTTGGCATCTATCTGACCTATGCGCCTCGCCCCGGGCTGACCGATGAGAGGCGAAACTGCATATCCAATGTGCGCCAGGCTGGCCTGCTCCCAGAACTGGCGGCCGAAAAACTCTTTTACCTCGTCTCGCAGGCCAGGCGTCGTCGTTTGTCCGGCGTCGAGCTCAAAGACGACCTCCCGCAGGTGCAGGAAAACCCCGCCTTGCCGGGATAATCCGGAAAATCCAGCTAATCATCGGGGGCTGTTTTGAAAAAAGAAGAAATCATCATTCAGACCGAAAACGTGAAAGTGCGGGTTATCGAACTGCTGCCCGACGAGGTGGCGCCCTTTCACCACCATACCGAAATCACAGACACGATGTTCGGCATTTCGGGTGAGATTATTATCCGGATGAAGAACCCTGAGGAGCAGGTGCTTCTGACCCCGGGCGTACGCTGCACGGTCGCAACCGGCCGAACCCATCAGGTTGTAAACCTCCTGAAAACCGAAACATCCAAATACCTGCTGGTGCAGGGGGTCGGCAGATACGATTTCATAAAAGAACAGGATTAACCGCACGGGGCACTAGTGGGCTGTTTGGTTAATCGTGTCATCTAATTTTGAGTCATTTTGGTTGCTGTCAAGGCACGCCGACGAAGGCCTAGCCTGCGTTACGTCAAGGAGGCGTAACGCAGGCAGCGGGCAAAAGGGCCAGAATTAACAGATAGGATTAACCAAACAGGCCACTAGATCCCGGTACGCTCCGCCTTCGATCAGAACATTCAAAAACTGCAGGGGAGGGCGCATGTCTGCATACCTTATCGGACATATCAACGTCAAAGATCAAGCCAAATGGAAAATCTATGTTGAAGGGGTTCAACAGTCGCTGCGTCCTTTCGCGGCCGAAATCGTATTTCGCGGCCAGCGCGCCACGGTACTCGCCGGCGATCATCCCTACAGTCTGACGGTGGTGATAAAATTTATCGATCAGGCCACCCTGCAGAAGTGGTATCACTCAGAAACCTACCAGGCCTTGATCCCTGTTCGCGACCAGGCCGCCGACGTGGTGATCATCAGCTACGACACTTTATAGAAACAGCCTGGTTAGGAGGCTGTCGGGCTTAACCTGAACCTGCTGCGAAATCGGCTGCTCGGTCCATATCCTCGACAATTTTCGACAAATAGCCCTGCTATTCGCTCTCAAATTCTCGAAAATAGGGTTTCGATCTTCCAATTTCTCGTTACGGTCCGTCATGTCCGACAGACTACTGGGCCAGTCAGGAGTCGACCTCGATGGCAAAGAAAAGGCTCTGCATTACCGGAATCAACGGCCGCATCGGCTCTATCCTGAGTTGCGGACTGGCGGATAACTACGAGATCCTCGGCCTTGATTGCAATGGCCCTTTCTCGCCGGGTGTACTCAAAGCGGACATTAGCGACTATGACCAGGTCGCCACCGCGCTGCGCAAGACGGCCCCATTCGATTTTCTGATCCATTTGGCGGCCGACCCCGATGAAATGGGGGCCTGGGATTCGATACTTCCCAACAATATTGTCGGCACCCGAAACGTGTTTGAGGCCGCAAGGCAGTTCGGGGTCAGGCGGATCGTTTTTGCCAGCTCAAACCACGTCACCGGAGCCTATGAAGGCTGCCTGCCCGTTCGTCACCCACCCGATAAAAAGGCGATTTCAGTCCGCGACCCCGTCCGCCCAGACGGCTACTATGGCGTGAGCAAGGTTTTCGGGGAGGCCCTGGCCAGCTATTTTCATTCCCGCTGGGATATGGCGTTCATCTGCCTGCGCATCGGCGCCGTACTGCAGGACGATGTCCCGGGCCCGGACCCCAGGCTCAGGAAGGTGTGGCTGAGTCACCGGGACCTGGTTCAACTGGTCCACAAGGGGCTCGAAGCAAATGTAGGGTTCGGCATTTATTACGGGGTGTCGGGCAACAGGAAAGCGTTCTGGGATATTTCGAATGCCCGGGACGAACTGGGTTATCACCCGGTGGATGATGCATCCGTCCTGTGAGGGGGGCGGGATGAAGAAACGCTGGACCATCCGATTTCTGATGGTCCAGCGTTATTAGAATTCAAAATGCCCATCGGTTCAGTTCGCAGCCGTCAGATTACCAACTGGGCATCCAGAGCGAATAGGAATCCCGCAGGCGCAGCAGTTCCCACCCGCCATCGGGATGGAGGTTAAACGGGTTGGCCGTTCCGATATAGAGACCGTCCTTATCTGCACACATTACCCGGAAACCGTAGTTGCGGTCATTGCCGCACCCCGAAACATTTTCGGGCAAAGCCTGGGTCCATTGGTTGGAAAAACACCACAGGTCTCCGCCGGGGCTGTTGGTAATCTGGGCCTTCAAAAGGGTGATGAGGGTGCCGGAATCGAGCCCTGGAAGCCCGCTCAGTCCGCCAAGAAGGTCGGTGCCGCCTGTCAAGTTGGCGGGGGAGCCGTTGACGACCCCGATCAGGCCGCCCAGGTCGTCCGCCAACTCCAAGGCGAAGCTCCAGTCAAAGGTGCCGAAGTAGAGCTTGTCTTTATAGATCGCTGCGGACCAGGTATAGGTGTTAAAAATGTTGCCAAATCCCGATTTCCCGTAGAGAGCCCTGCCCATTCCCGTCGGTTGAGCGTTCCAGGATCTGGTGATCGGGTCGTAGACCGGCAGTTCCTTTTCGCCATAAAGCAACTGAACCTGCTGGCGTGGGGTACCCAAGTAACGGGCCCGATAAACGCTGACAGCGCGGGTCGTGCCCAAAAAAGCATTCAGCACCGCTTCTTCGCTGTCGAGGTGCCCCGGGTAGGCCAGAGAAAATGCGGCCAGACCCGTTCCAGGCACCGCCATGGTCCCGAAATATGTCCACCCTTTGTAGGAAATGACCGCTCCGCCGAGGGTGGTGAGTCTTGCGATGGGCGAAGGCTCGTATTCAGAAAAGCTGAACACCTTTTCCCAGTCACCTGAATCCATCTGCATCCAGAGCCCCGACCCGCCGAAGTTGCCCGTGCCTCCGAAGCCGAAGACCCAGGTCGTGGCCACAAGGTGTCCTTCGTGATAGCCGAGATAGGCGGGCAGGCCGTCCAGCCTGCCGTCC
>CAMYLL010000279.1 GCA_947259235.1 uncultured Pseudodesulfovibrio sp.
GTGTCCTGGTGGCTGCGATGGTATATTCCGGCGACATCGTGCTCGCCATTCCGGGCAAAAAGTTTGACGCCACCGGCTTGCAACAACTTGCCGCGACCGGCATGGACGAGCTGGTTCGCTTCAAGCACCTGGAACAGCCCAAGGAATGGAACCTGCCCGCGCTCAAAGCGTTATTTGAACTCCTCGGCCTACCTTCCGGATACCCGCAACTCATCACTCAAGGAGACGGCACTCCTGTCACCCAGTTGCTTGATCAGGTGGGCAAGATCGTCAAACGCATCGTCATGAGCCAGCAGACACTGCGTGAAGGCCTTTCCTTCTGGGGAGTGGACCTTCTCGCAAGCACCAACCTGGCCAACCAGGCCAGCGGACTGGGCGAGGCCAAAGTTTTCTTCGAATCGCTCCAGGCATACTCAACACCGGGCAAGTTGAAAAACTTCCGTTACAACGCGCCCGACGTCCTGGCGCATGAAACAGCCGTCAAGACGTTGGACGAACTGGATACCCTGCGCGAATTCATCATGGACCACAGCCCCACGGCCTCCTGGCTTTCCACTGCCGAGTCGGCACTGCCCGCCGAACATGACTGGGTGGATCGCATGAAGACCACCCGGCAAGATGTGTTGGATGCCCTCAAGCAGGCGGACCTGACCAAGCTGGCCAGCCAATCCCATAACATTGGGGGCAAGCTGCAGAAGTTGAAGAAGGATTACATCGTCGTCTACATCGGTCTGCACACCAAGGCCCGGCTGGGGGTGAACGACGACAAACGCAAGGCCGGTCTGCTCAATGACCAACGTCTGCAGACTCTTCTCAAGCTGGCCGGTATCGACCTGATGCCCCGGCAGCAACTTACCGATTATCAGAACCGCCTGGCGGACCTGAAGAGCTGTTTTGCCTTGACCGAGCAAAACCTCGATGCCTCGCCCATCTGCCCGCATTGCGGGTTCCGGCCATCCGTGGAAACCGGCACGGCGGGCGGCTCACAGATGATCGACCAGATGGATACCCAGCTTGATACCATGATCGATAATTGGACCACCAACATCTTCAGTCTGTTCGAGGATCCGACAACCCAGGCCAACATGGACCTAATGAAGATTGATGACCGCGACCCTCTGGAAGCCTTCATCAAGTCGAAGGAACTGCCGGTGCCGCTGGATAGCAACTTTGTTCACGCCCTGAAGGAAGTGCTCTCCGGCCTAGTCAAGGTCACCGTCAAGGCGCAAGAGCTTCAGCATGCCCTGCAAGTCACCGATGGTCCGGCCACCCCGGCGGAGATGAAAAAACGATTTGAGGAATACATCGATCAACTCACCAGGGGCAAGGATCCGGCCAAGGTGCGGATCGTTCTGGAGTAGCCATGACCCGGGAAGAGTTAATCGCCCGCCTAAACGGTTTTGAATGGGCGGATTTTGAGTGCAAAAAGGCGCAGCGTTCTGTTCCGAAAGATGCCTATGTCACTGTTAGCGCCTTTGCCAATACGGCAGGAGGATGGCTTCTCTTTGGGGTCTCCCAAAAGCACGGGCAACTCCAGGTGACGGGAGTGGATCCCGATGCCTTTGATCAGGTCCAAAATGATTTCCTGTCCACGTTGCGAAGCGGCCAAAAGTTCAACCACGTTATCTCCGTTGATCCGCATACATATGAACTGGACGGGAAGCGGATCCTGGCATTCCATATTCCTCAAAGCCCGCGTCGTCAGAAGCCCGTCTACCTGAAAGGCAACCTGCAAGAAACGTATATTCGCCGTGCCGCCGGGGATGAAAGAGCAACCGAGGCTGAACTGCAACGATTGTTGCGCGATGCAGCCACCAGGTCTTGGGATACAGCCTCGTTCCCGGACGTTGACGTACATGACTGCATCGAAAATGAAACGCTGACCTGGTATCAATCCCAGTTCTACCGGCGCAACCCCGAGCAACGCCAGCTTTCCGACCCCATTGAGTTCCTGCGGGAATGGAACTTCGTTGTCGATGAAAACGGGAAATCTCTGCCGACACGGGCGGCTGTGCTGCTGTTCGGCACGGATCGCTGTGTGCGGGCATTGCTCCCCCGCCCTGTGCTGGATTACCAGCGGATTGATGCCCGCGCCCAAGATTGGTCACCTGAAGAACGATGGCATGACCGCCTTCTTTTCGAAGAGAATCTTTTTAAGACATGGCGTGGTTTGGTGACCAAGTATTCAAGATTTGCCGAGCACCCATTCAGGATTGATCCGTCCACCATGCGCCGCAACGACGATCCCCCGGACTACATCGCCTTTCGCGAAGCATCCATCAACCTGCTCATCCATCAGGATTATGGAGACGTGCACCGAAAGGCCAGCCTCAAGGTATTCACGGATCAGACCGTTTTCTGGAATCCGGGGGACGCCTTTGCCACACAACGCGAGCTCCTTGAATCAACGGAAAAGGAAATCCGAAATCCCCTGTTAGTCAATGCCTTCCGCCGTATTGGCCTGAGTGATCAGGCCGGCACCGGCATACGCGCCATCTATCGGAACTGGCATGATCTCGGGCACCGCCCGCCGATGATCGAAAACGATAAAGCTGGCAAGAGCTTCGGCCTGGTATTAAGTAGAGAACCACTGATCACGGACGCCATCCGGCGTTTTCACGCCAGCCTGGGCGTAAAGCTGTCCACCGAACAGGCGGACATCCTGGCTCTGTCGGCAGACCGGCCACACATTTCCCTGGTGGATGCCGGCGTGGCCGCTGGTGGAAATCTGCGTATTGCCCATGAGGCTTTGGACTTTTTGGTTCGCCAGCAACTACTCCAGGCTTTGGGCGGCGACACCTTCTCCCTGACGGAGCCCATCAAGGCGCGCCTGGAATCCATCGCCCGAGAGAACCTTTCGCCAGGACTTGGCGACGAGGGGCTGGACCAAGTCGGGACCAAGTCGGGACCAAGTCGGGACCAGGTTGAAATCATGCGTAAATGCCTGACAGAAATGCCTATCAGCGAACTGATGCAGGCTGTTGGCCGCACCAACCGTACCAAGTTCCGGGACCAGGTGCTCAAGCCTTTGCTTGAAGCCGGATGGCTGGAAATGACGATCCCCGACAAGCCGACAAGCAGCAAACAGCAATACCGCCTGACTGAAGCAGGCATGGACCTTCTTGAGAGGATACAATGAAGAACGATCAGCACGCTCTGAAGATTGATACAGCAGTGGAGGGCAAAGCCTCCGGCCCGGTGACTTGTCTCGGCAAGACGTTCGAGAACGACGAGGCCCGACGCGCCCACTTTACCGAGGAACTGCGCAAGAAGCTGCAGGACCCGGAGTTCCGCAAGATCGAAGGCTTTCCCATCGGCAGCGACGAGGACATCCTGAACCTGAGCGATCCGCCGTACTACACGGCCTGCCCGAACCCGTGGATCGCCGACTTCATCGCCGAGTGGGAGGCACAGAAGCCTGAGCAGCCTGAAGGCTACCGTTACCACCGGGAACCCTTTGCGGCCGACGTAAGTGAAGGGAAATACGATCCTATTTACAAATACCATCCGTACCCCACAAAAGTGCCACATAAAGCCATTATGCGGTATATCCTTCACTATACCGAGCCTGGGGATATCGTATTCGACGGATTTTGCGGCACAGGAATGACAGGCGTAGCGGCTCAAATGTGCGGTGACCGAGATGCGGTAGTATCGCTTGGATACCAAATTAGACATGATGGAACAATTCTGCGTGAGGAGATATATGAAGGCGGAAAAAAAACATGGATCGCTTTTTCAAAATTAGGCTCCAGAAGAGTTGTTTTAAATGATTTGTCTTCGGCAGGAACATTTGTGACTTACAACTACAATGCTCCTAATAGCGTTGACTCATTTGAAAAAACCGCTAAAACCATACTTAAAGAGATCGAAAAAGAAGGCGCATTTTCAGAATTCTGTTGCCATTCGAAAAATTCAGCCTAATATAGAAGGTTCCCACTTGTAGCTGGAGGGTGGAGCCATGCGG